>CALGDB010000130.1 GCA_937884175.1 uncultured Flavobacteriales bacterium | reverse complement strand
GGCCGGCTTCGATGGCCGTTTCAATGACCGTTGGGTCCGCCGCCTCCGCCTCTGGGATGGGATTGGCCACGAGGAATCCTCCCTTAAGTCCCAGCGTCCACTTGGCGTGCATCGCCGCCGCCACCTCTTCGGGAGTGTCGCACCGGTGGGGAACGTCCAATCCGCTTTTGCGGGTAAAGAATGCTGGAAATTCGTCGGTGCCATAACCGATTACGGGGATGCCTGATGACTCGAGTAATTCCAGAGTTTTGGGGAGATCAAGGATGGACTTGGCGCCGGCGCTGACGACGGCTACATCAGATGCAGCCATTTCCGCCAAGTCCGCCGAAACGTCCCACGTGGAGGCCACTCCTCGGTGTACGCCGCCAATGCCTCCAGTTGCAAAGACGGCCACACCCGCACGAGCCGCTCCGATCAAGGTCCCACTTACCGTCGTCGCGCCGAGCACGCGCTTGGCCAGTGCCAAAGGCAGGTCACGCCGCGAAATTTTCCATACCTCTTTTTCAGTAGCTATGGCATGCAGCATGTCCGCATCGCAGCCGACGTGGATTTGACCGTTGGCGACAGCGACCGTCGCCGGAACGGCTCCCCTAGATTCCGCCAACGATTCGAGGGCATGGGCCGTTTCGATGTTGGCCGGGTAGGGCATCCCGTGGGCCACAATGGTCGACTCCAAGGCGACGACGGGCTCCCCGTTTCGGAGGGCCTCAGCGACAGGCGGGTGGATGTGGATGAGCGGGTTGGTCATGGCCGTTGGGTTTACCAGACGGTGGCGCTTTCCATGGATTGCCAAATACGGTCTTTCAACTGTTGTATGCCTTGCTGCGCCACACTGGAAAAGAAAATGGGATCCAGGTCTTCGATTTCAGCGCGCATCGCCTCCTCGAGCTCGTCGTCCAGCATATCGGCTTTGGACACCGCCAGGAGGCGGTTCTTTTTCAAGAGATCGGGGTTGTACTTCTCCAACTCGTTGAGGAGGGTCTCATACTCCGTCCGGATGTCGGTGGCGTCCGCTGGGACCAAAAACAGCAAGACCGGATTGCGCTCAATGTGTCGCAAGAACCGAAGACCGAGGCCTTTGCCCTCCGCCGCGCCTTCGATAATCCCGGGGATGTCCGCCATCACGAACGAGCGATCATCGCGGTAGGCGATCATGCCAAGGTTGGGCTTAAGGGTGGTGAAGGGATAGTTGGCGATTTCCGGCTTGGCCGCGCTCACGACCGAAAGCAAGGTGGACTTTCCAGCGTTCGGGAATCCGACCAATCCCACATCGGCCAGTAACTTGAGTTCGAGGATTTTCCATTCTTCGAGGCCCTCCTCTCCGGGTTGTGCGTAAGTCGGCGACTGGCGAACGGAGGACTTGAAATGGTCGTTTCCAAGGCCACCCTTGCCGCCTGGGGTAATGATGACCTCCTGGCCGTCATCGAGGATTTCAACGAGGACTTCACCGGACTCGGCATCCTTGACAACCGTGCCAAGCGGCACGTCGATGAAGGAGTCTTTTCCATCCGCACCGTGCTTGTGCTGGCCTCTGCCAGGTTCGCCGTGTTCAGCGATGACGTGGCGGGCATACTTGAGGTGCAGCAACGTCCAATACTGGGCATTGCCTCGGACGATCACGTGCCCTCCGCGTCCCCCGTCACCGCCGTCAGGACCGCCCTTCGCCGTCATCCGGTTGCGCATGAAATGTGACGAGCCGGGGCCGCCCTTGCCTGAGCGGCAGCAAATCTTGACGTAATCAACGAAATTCTCGCCCGACATGCGTGGGAGTCAGTGGTGTGGAATCGCCGCCTGCAAGCGCTCCGTAATTTCTTCTATGGTGCCGATGCCGTCGACGCCCGTGAATTTTCCTTGGGCGGCATAGTGACTCGCTACTGGAGCGGTCTCGGCGTTGTACACGTCGATGCGTTTTTGGATGACCGCTGGGTTCGCATCGTCGGGGCGACCGCTTGTCTCCGCCCGGGCCAAAAGCCGCGTCTTGAGCTCCTCCTCTGCCACGTCCAAAGCGAGCATGCACGAGACCGGCGTTTCGCGTCCGTTCAAAAACACGTCCAACGCTTCGGCTTGAGCGGTCGTTCGGGGGAAGCCATCGAAGATGAATCCTTTGGCCTCCTGGTGTTTAGCCACCTCCGATTCCAGCATGCGGATGGTCACATCGTCTGGCACCAACTGGCCTTGATTCATGTACGATTGCGCGAGCTGGCCCAGTTCGGTGCCACCTTTGATGTTGGCCCGAAAGATGTCACCGGTGCTCAAGTGCACCAATCCGTAATGCTCGACCAAGTAGGCGCTTTGGGTGCCTTTGCCGGCTCCGGGAGGTCCAAAAAGGATGATATTCAGCATCTTACTCTCTTTCAATTGTCCGCAAAAATGAGAGTTCAAAGGTAGGGCATTGAAGCACGTCAGACTCGGAATGATGCGTTAACTTCGCGCCTCATTCTGATTTACTTCTAAGACTAACCATGAAATACGACGTCATTGTACTCGGTAGCGGCCCCGGCGGCTACGTCACGGCCATCCGCGCAAGCCAATTGGGACTCAAGACAGCGGTTGTTGAACGGGAAGCCCTTGGCGGAATTTGTTTGAACTGGGGATGCATTCCCACCAAAGCATTGCTCAAGAGCGCTAACGTTTTCGAGTACATCGAGCACGCTGAAGACTACGGCATCTCGGTCGCCAAGCCCAAAGCTGACTTCGGCGGCATGGTCAAGCGCAGCCGCGGTGTCGCGGACGGCATGTCGAAGGGCGTGCAGTTTTTGATGAAGAAGAACAAAATCGACGTCATTATGGGTAACGGCAAATTGCTCCCCGGCAAGCAGCTCGAGGTGACGGATGAAGCCGGCAAGAAGCAAACCCTGAGTGCAGATCACATCATCATCGCTACGGGGGCTCGCAGCCGACAGTTACCTTCCATCCCACAGGACGGTAAAAACATCATCGGCTACCGAGAGGCCATGACCTTGAAGGACCAGCCCAAACGCATGGTCGTTGTGGGTTCCGGCGCCATCGGTGTGGAATTTGCCTACTTCTACAACGCCATAGGCTCCGAAGTGACAGTAGTTGAGTACCAAGACCGAATCGTTCCGGTCGAGGACAGCGATGTGAGCAAGCAACTCGAAAAAAGCTTCAAGAAGTCGGGCATCAAGGTCATGACCTCGTCTGAAGTTTTGGGCGTCGAGTCCAAAGGCAAAGAACAGGTGGTCAAAGTCAAGACCAAGAAGGGCGAGGAAATCATCGCATGTGACGTCGTACTAAGCGCCGCAGGCGTGGTATCCAACATCGAAAACATCGGTTTGGAAGACGTCGGAATCGTCGTTGATCACGGCAGAGTCGTGGTGGACGATTACTACGCGACCAACATCCCGGGCTACTACGCCATTGGCGATTGCGTACCCGGTCCTGCCTTGGCGCATGTTGCCTCTGCAGAGGGCATAACGTGTGTTGAGAAGATCGCCGGGCACACGCCTGAGCCTATCGACTACGGCAATATCCCCGGATGTACATACTGCTTCCCCGAGGTGGCAAGTGTGGGCATGACGGAGGCGGAAGCCAAAGAAGCCGGACATGAAATCAAGGTGGGCAAATTCCCGTTCTCAGCATCGGGTAAGGCGAGCGCCTCAGGCCACAAGGACGGATTCGTCAAACTCGTGTTCGACGCGAAGTACGGTGAGTTGTTGGGCGGGCACATGATCGGCGCCAATGTCACGGAGATGGTCGCCGAATTGGTCGCCCTGCGCAAGTTGGAAACCACCGGTCACGAGCTCATCAAGACCGTCCACCCACACCCCACGCTGAGCGAGGCGGTGATGGAAGCTGCAGCTGCAGCCTACGACGAAGTCATCCACTTGTAAGGCAACACGTGATTCAAGGACGAAGCGTGATGTGCATGCAGTTCTTCTCCGGAATCACGAGGATGCGTCCAGATTTCTGAAACGTTTTCAGTACGTGCTGAATGGCCCGTGTAGGCGCTGAGCAATCAGCCTCGTTGTTGGGCCGGTCCGTATACGCGATGTCAAACGAAGCGCCATAGCTGTGCGTAGACCCGCCGTCGATGGCGTTGTAGTTGCGGCGCCCGAGCCAGGCCTGTTGCCGTGCCGTTCGCGTCAAACTCGTCACTCGGAAGGTAGTCCCCTCGCTCTTCGTCCCCTCGAGCTGATCGGCAAAGGCATGGCCCATGTCCTCCAACAGCGACTTCACGTCGGGGAGCAACATAGCGTGGCTATGCGACAATGGGGCGATGTGGTAGCCCCGGCCGTCAGTCACATCGACGAGGTTGCCGCGCGATTTCCCTGCGCGGAGCTCCGATTTGTCTTTGACGAAAAAGCTGTTGGGCAAATTTCGTGCAGCTTGCTGGTGGGCCGTGTAGGGATTCTTGGGCAGCCGTAAAACGCCTTTGTTGCACGAACACGGCAACACTTCCTCCTCTGCTTCAACCTCGGGCTCAGGCTCCGGGCGTTCGGGTTCCTGTTGGAGAACCGCAGCCGAGTGACCGATCTGTGGGACGAGAGCCGCTTCGCCTGGATGCTCCAATTCGGGCTCTGCTTCTGGCTCATCGGGCGAAATCCACGCCACGAGGAGAAAACATAGCAAAACCAAAGTGCCCCCGACTCCTGCGATGCGGTCCCAACGGTATCGTACGCGTCCACGTTGCATGCCTTGCAAGATGCACGATCGAACCTGTTTTATTCAACCCAATTGGGCTTGAAATCCCCACAAGGGCATTTTGAAAACATGAACGCCCCGGCCGCCGGAACGTAACCTTTGACGGCTGCATTGAGTATAGGTGTGAAAACCATTGAACATGCCTGGAATAGGAGCAAAAATTGAACATCCCATGCATGGCGAAGGCGTCGTGTTTGGCACCGATGGCGACTTTTGGCGCATCTACTTTCGCGAAGTCGGCGAGAAATCCATTGCAAAGGATTACGACCAACTGACGGTGATCGAACCGGCCGACGATCTATCTCAACCGGACGTCAGCGACATCATGACCGCCATGGAACACGTGCTGGATGATTTCACGGACAAACTCCGTGGCGACGAGCGTGTTGAATCCGTTGAGTTGGGTGACCGCTGGGACGGTGGAACGTTGGTCCTCCAGCCTGCCGATGCGGGGCTCAAGTCCAAAGACATGCCCATCGACACCTTCTTCCATAAGATTGTGATGACACGTGATCGTCTGCGCGTTTTGGAGGCCAAAGTCAACGCCAACGCAAAACTGACGGACGCCGACAAAGTGGAATTGCAGCAGTACATCACAAAGATTTACGGCTCCCTGACCACCTTCAACGTGCTCTTCCGTTACAAGGAAGATTGGTTCGTCGGCGAAAAGAAATAATCTCATGCTTACCTTCGGAGTAAAACCACTCCGCAGGTCATGCAACGTGTACTTTTTCAAATCCTCAGCCAACTGAATCGGCTGTTGCTGCCGCGTTTTTCGCGGCGGCCAGATTTGATCCAACTGAAAAAATGGGAGCAAGCCCTAGTGGGGTGGAAAATGTGGGTAACCTACCGTTACCTCGACGCCAAAAACCAAGGTTAATCGCATGGCAGCTGGTCCGAACCGTCGAACCCGTTGGCTCGCTGTGCTCGGACCGGGAATCCTCTTTGCTTCAACAGCCATTGGCGTCAGCCACTTGGTTCAATCCACCCGCGCCGGGGCCATTGCTGGCTTCGGGCTCTTGTGGGCCGTGATCGCCGCGAATGTGGCGAAGTATCCCTTCTTCGAATTCGGTAGTCGCTACGCCAACGCGACCGGTGAGTCCCTCGTGGAAGGGTACCGCTCGTTGGGCCGGCCTGCCGCTTGGGCGTATTTCGCCATTGCTGTTGGTACGTGCTTTTTTGTCATGGGGGCTGTGGGCATTGTAACGGCCGCGTTTCTGGACAACCTGTTTGGCATCTCCACAGCGACTGGGTTCAATGCGACACCGGCGGTGGCCGTGGCGGTATTCGCTCTGGTAACCGGCCTACTGACCTGGGGAGCTTACCGGGGATTGGACGCTTTGATCAAAGCAATTGCGGGTGTGTTATTGGTGAGCACCATCGTGGCCTTTTGGAGCGCGACCCGCCATACAGCGCTGGCTGATGTCCCGCCTGCACCCTCAGATTTCAATCCCTTTGAAGGCGCCGGCTCGGCCTTTCTCATCGCCTTGATGGGTTGGATGCCCACCGCCGTGGACTTGTCGACCTGGAACAGCATTTGGACGCTCGAGCGCATCAAGCAAACCGGTTACCACCCCGACCTGCGTTCAACGCTGCGCGAATTCAATGTGGGCTACATCGCTTCTGGACTGCTGGCTATTATGTTCCTTGGGCTCGGCGCACTGGTACTGTACACGGATGGGACGGCGCTGCCGGAGGGAACTGCCGCATTTGCAGCGGGCATCGTCAGCCTGTACACCGAGGCCATTGGTGAATGGAGCAGGTGGATCATCGGAGCGGCCGCATTTTCAGCTATGCTCGGCACGTGCATCGCCTGCCTCGACGGGTATGCACGGGCCTTGGCGCGATCGTATTCAAGCATCCGAACGGAGAAAACACAGGACTTGCGAACGCTCGAACGGTGGTCGTTGGTAGGGGTTTCAGTCGGAGCGCTTGTGCTTATCTTGGCCTTTCCAAGCGACATCCGAACGCTAGTGGATGTTGCGACCACTTTAAGCTTCATCGTGGCGCCAGCTGTGGCCGCAGCCAACTGGTACCTCGTCAGCCAAGTGCGATTCCCCGCGTCAGCACGCCCACCGCTGTGGTTGCATGTGCTTGCCGGTCTCGGGATGCTCTTCCTCGTCGGTTTTACGCTGCTTTTTTGCTTGGCCTGAATCTTATTGCACCACGGCAAAGTCCAGCTGCACCTCTCCAAATATATCGTCAAAACCGAGGACCCGTCCTTTGACGGAAACAGTTTCGCCTGCCCGCGGGGCGTCGAAGTCGCCTTCCATCCGGCACGCGATGCCCGGCTGAAGCATCAGCGTTTGGCCTTCCACGCTAAGGACGACGCCCGTTACGCTGATGACCTCATTCAAGTAATTGGCCACTTGGCCAGTGGACATTTCCGCGAAGAGTAACTTGGCCTCTACCTGGTGTGCCGCCGCTTCTATCGAGCGATCCGGCGCCGGCTTGAAGTAAAAGAATAAACCTATGCACAAAATGGTAACGGCGGCAATGAGGAGGCGAGCTTTGGTGGACACGATGCGGATAGTTTTCAAGCAAAGGTAACCCTTGATGAACCCGTGTTCCTTCTTCCCGCCTGACGTTGTACATTTCGCTGACCAATCAAGCCACCGTTGAACTCCGCCCACCCCCACACCGCAACCAAAGTGTACTCCTTGAGCCAGGTGGCGCGCTCCATCCGCAAGGCTTTGGAACGGGCGACAGCCAACAAGAGTTGGCTGGTAAAAGCGGAAATTCTCAGCATTTCCGAAGGCATTGGGAAGAAAACGGTCTACCTCGATTTGGTCGAAGAAGCCGAAGGACGCCAAAATGCTAAGATGCGCGGCATCATATGGGCGGGGGCTGGGCAGAACATCCTCGCTCAATTGGGGGACGAGGCTGCCCAAATCCTAAAGCCCGGATCGGAAGTCGTGTTTTCCGCGCGCATTCAATTCCACGAACGATACGGATTAGCCTTGCACATCGACCGGTTTGATTTACGCTTCATGCTCGGCGAATTGGAACGCCGCAAGCAGATTACCGCCGCTCGCCTCAAAGAAATGGGCGCAATGGAGTGGAACCGAAAGATGGCCGTGCCCACGCTGCCCCAGCGCATCGCCCTCGTGGGATCGTCGGGGACCAGCGGGTTTCGGGACTTCTGCACCAAGGTAACGGAGCACCCTGATCGCTTCCGCGTACGCATCGAAGCACATCAATCCAGTGTGCAAGGGGTTTCAGCCGCGGAAGAATTGGCAGCGGGCATTCGACAAGCGGAAGCTACCCAACCCGACATCATCGTGCTGGTGCGCGGAGGCGGGGGCAAGCTGGACTTGGACGCCTACAACGATTTCGAACTCTGCCTAGCCATTGCACGGTCGTCCGTCCCGGTTTGGACTGGGATTGGGCACGAATCGGATTTAGTGGTCGCCGACCTCGTGGCCCATACTGCGTGGAAGACCCCGACTGAAGTCGCTGTTGGGGTGGTCCAGCGGTTTGAAGATGCTTCGCTCGAAGTGGACGCCTTGCGAGCACAGCTTGAACACCTGGCGCAGGCCTGGATTCTCGATCGCCACCGCGAATTTGAAGGCCATTGGGAGCGCATTGGTTCAGCCAGTCGGCATACCTTAAATCGGCAGCGACTGGAATTGCAAAACCTTTATCGCCTGTTGCAGATTCAGGCACCGGCACTGGTCGAGCGGCAACAGCATACGGTGCGTGAGATGCGAAGCACGGTAGCCCGGGCAGGCGCTCACTCCCTCGAGAACGCAGCCCGCACAATCCGGCACTGCCAGCAGCGGTTGCGCGGGGCATCGTCTCGGCACTTGGCCGAGCAAAAACTGAACCTCGCCCATTTCAAACGAACGCTCGATGCCATCGGACCCGAAAAAACCCTGCAACGCGGGTTCATGCTCCTCGAGCGCAACGGCGAGGTCCTTTCCCGGGTGGCAGGTGTCAAAGAAGGCGAGCAACTACGCATTCAGGCTCACGACGGCCAACTCGATGTGACCGTCGACCGTGCAACCTCAAGCCCGACTTCATCGTAATTACACACCATGGCAAAGAAACAGAACGCAGCAGCAGACGTACCTAAAAAATTCGACGACGCACTTGAAGAATTGCGCGGATTAATGGAGCTCTTGGAAAGCGACGACATCACCGTAGACACGTTGACCCAAGCCATTCGTCGGGCGGCTGTGTTGTTAAAGCATTGCCAGTCGCAACTGCACGCCACAGAGGGCGAGGTCAAGGCCTTGATGGATGAACTTGGCGTTCAATCCAACAGCACCCCAGCCGACAACGATTAACGCTGCTTGCTCAACTCGTCGAGCAACCCCTTCGCCCCTTCTTCAGAAATGTCCTTGATGTTTCGGGGCATCTCGGCCCCTTCGCCTTTGGCGGCAACCATTTTGGCCCGGAAGGATCCTACCAATTCCTTGTATGAAGCGTACCCTTCGCACGCACTTTGTTCCTGGCTCCACAAGCTCAACTCTTGAGGCGTGCGCGTCTTGGACATGCAGGCTGAAGACGCTTTGGCCAACTCTTGGGTCCATTGTTTTGCGCTCCAGTTGGCGTTGTTTTCATCGCCGAGTACCGATTGCAGCGCTGCGTTCATTTCCACGAGGCATTCGCAGGCATTAATGTCCGCTGTTTCGTCTGTCGTCACAGCTGAATCAGCCCCTCCTCCACAGCTCATCAAAACCGCCGTGGCGATTGTGGCAAAAAATCCAAATGTC
>CALGDB010000129.1 GCA_937884175.1 uncultured Flavobacteriales bacterium | reverse complement strand
GGGCGTATGGCTGATGGTGGAACGCGCCATTTTTCCCCGGCTGAAGGCCGTGATTACGGTCAATGAAGGCATCGCCGATGCCTACCACGAGCGTTATCCCCACGCACGAGGTGGTCGTCCCTTCGTCGTGCGCAACATGCCCCGCAAGCGCAGCGAACCCGAGCAATCGTCATCCAACTGGAGAGAACGCCTCGGCGTCCCAGCCAATGCCACATGGCTCATCATGCAGGGCGCCTACCTCGACAAAGACCGTGGCGTGGTGCAAGCAGTCGACGCCCTGCGCGAGCAACCGTCTTGGCACCTTGTCGTGGTTGGAGCGGGGGAAGAATGGGAATGGGCCCGCAACCAAGCCGACAAATTCATCGGCCGACTGGTGGTTTTACCCAAAATGCCATTTGATGAATTGTGCAGTTTAACGGCATCGGCTGACGTTGGCTTGAGCCTAGATCAAGGCGTGCACGGAAACTACTTGATGAGTCTTCCTAACAAACTTTTCGATTACATCCATGCCGGCATTCCTGTGGTGGCGACGCCCATGCCGGAGGTTGCGCGTGTGGTGGATGCATGGAATATAGGTGCGGTGGTCAAGGAGTCAACAACTGAGGGAATCGCCGCGGGAGTTGATGCGGTGCTCGCCCATTCGAGGGACCACTGGAAGGCGCAGTGTGACCAAGCGGCTTCAGCGTTGCACTGGGGAGTCGAAGAGGGGCAGATTGTCAACGCCCTTCGCCAAGCGCAAGCTTAGCGTTGCGAGATCCGTTTTGCGAGGTATTTGCCGGTCAACCAAAGCGGTTGAATCCATTTGACCCACCCGGTCAATGCGTTTTTTTTCAGCCGCCATTCTTCACGGTACAGGCTGGGGCGGAAGGCGCGTGACAAGCCGCCTGACGCGGCGTGAGCCCACGTTTCACCATGCACCGCCACGGGGACTCCTTCCGCCCACAGGGTGAGGTGCAACGCGTAATCCGCCAGCACGCGGTACGCAGGGTCAAATGCACAGGATTGAATCAGGTTGCGGCGGTAAAGCATGCCTTGGTGGTGGGTGGTATTGCGCCATTGCATGCTGCTATCCCAGCGCGCTGGATAGTGGGCCGGTACTCCGCCTTCGCGGTCGTAACCCAGCTCCACACCAAATACATGCAGGGCGCATTCGGCGTCCAAGGCTTCAGTTCCATCGAAAATGGCCTTCCAAGTCGCGGCGTGCGGGAGGTCGCCTGCTCCGGCGAACCAAACCCACTGTCCCGATGCGCACTGCTTGCCGTAGTTCATGGCCGGGTATACGCCGCCGTCAGCCGCTGATCGGATGTGGTGAATGCGGTGTTGGTTTTTCAGCAACCACGATTTGGTCGCATTGCATCCCCCGCCATCCAAGACAATGATTTCAATGCGGTCGGCATCGATGGCCCATAATGCCTCAACCGTAGACTTCAACCCTGCGAGGTTGGATTTGGTGGGGATTACGGCACTGATGAGAAAGGGGTCCACGGGCGCTGGATTTAGCTGGGAACGTTGGTTGTTTCTTCGATGCGGCCGCCTGAACAATGCAACACGCGTCCGGGATACGCTTGGAGCGCATGGTGGTCGTGCGTGGCCATGACGACGGTGCGGTCTTTCTGAACAAGGTCGTGCAGAAGCTGCAGGATGCCGTTGGTGGTCTCGGGATCGAGGTTCCCCGTCGGTTCGTCGGCGATGAGCAGGGGCGGCTCGTTCAGCAACGCGCGTGCAATGGCCAGCCGCTGCTGTTCGCCTCCAGACAAAGCATGGGGCATTTTGTAGCCTTTTGTGCCGAGCCCGACTGCATCGAGGCACGCTTGGATTCGGCTTTCCCGGGCGGTGCCTTTACTCCATCCGGTCGCACCGAGCACAAAATCCAAATTGTCGGATGCGGATCGGTCGGGGAGCAAGGCAAAGTCCTGGAATACGATGCCCAGATCCCTCCTTAGCGTGTGCACGTTTTTGCGGTTGATGGTGTTCAGGTCATGCCCGCACACGGTTCCTTGGCCATGCGACAAGGTGCGCTCGCCGTAAAGGCACTTCAGTAGAGAACTCTTACCCGAGCCTGTTTTGCCAATCAGGTAAACAAGTTCACCGGCGCCAATGGTCAAATTGACGTCCTGCAATACGGTGTGTTCGGCGATGGTTACGCCGCCATTTTCGATGTGAACCAGGGGGAGGTCATTCATTCCCATTCGAATTGTGATTTGTCGACGCGCGCATTGGGCTCAACGGATTCCAAGGTGAGCACCATGCGCTGGTTGTTGCTGAGTCGGGCGATTTTCGTCGCATATTGGAGGCCATCAAATTCTTGGTATTCGTCGTAGGTAACAAAAACCTGAACTGGTCCGGTTGGTCCGGTTCGGTGTTCTTCGCTTCGGAGGAGCAGGTGGGTGCGTGCATCGAAGAAAAGTCGTTGTACACGTGTGCCATCGCGATTTAATTCAACGACCCATTCTGTTCCGTTGGCGCGCTGATTCGTGCCGATCAATCCGGCCGTCAAGTCGCGTTCCTCCAAGGCCAGCATATCCGCTGCATACAACCCGGGTTCGTAACGTCGGTACTCTACCTCGGGCATGGGTCGAGGACGACCCATCTGGAGGGAGCGTCCTTCCCCAGGCTGGACCACATTTTCCATCATGACTTGGCCATCGATGGAGATGGCGGTGCGATGCCCCACTCCATATATTTCTTCAGCAAGCACGTCCATGACCATTCCGCCGCTGGCTTCCATCGTTCCTTCACGGCGGCATGATTTGAGTGCTGCGAACGCTTGCTCACCGCCGCAAGCGTTATAGTGTGCGCGGATGACTTCCAGCGCCGTCACACCATCGGGCGCAGGGCCATACGGGCTCAGGGGCTCAGCATTTTTGTCATAAAGTCTTAAGAATTGCGCATCAGTAAAGGCCAGCGCCACCGCACGGGCGGAATCCAATGGTCCGACCACCGAAATCTGCAGGTTATCGGACCGCAGATAATTGATTGCAACGCGCTGAACGTCATTGGGGCGCACGGGCGCTGTGAATGAGTTCCACTCGCCGTCATCTACGGCTTGAAACCATTTCGGTCGGTGGATAAATAAATGGGCCGCTTCCAATGGCGATTCCAAGGCAGCCGTGGTTTCCTCAAACGCTGCCCGCTTCCAGGAGGCCAATGCTTCTTTCGTCGGTGCCGATCGCGTGGAGGTGACCATCGCCTCTTGCAGGGCTTGAATGGAACCAATGGCATCGGACACCGTGCCCGACACGGTGAAGTGCAGTCGACTCGCCACAGCATCCAAAACCACTTTGCATGAATCCGCTGAGGCTGCATCGAGTTGGTTGGTCATCAGAAGCATCGGCAGGGCATCGGGGTGATTGGGCTTCAGCCGCAACAACTGGCCCACAGCGGTGTGTACGCTATCCCCGTCACTCTCAGCGATGAACGCCTCAATTTGGCGCGGTCGACTGGGCAAGGGGAGGGCGGGTTTTTTAATTTCCCTCGCCGGCCAATCGGCAAGGATTACTGTCCACGGTTCGGGAATACCTCCAAGGGTGAGCGGACTTGCGAGGACAAGGAGTCCGTTGTTGGGATGCCAATACGCCGCCCCGTGGCTGACCACATCTGAGGCCGTGATGGCTTCGATATTCGATTGCAAAACGCGTTCTCCATAGGGATGTCGAAGGGAGAACATTTCAGTCCGCAGGATGCGTTCCGCGACGTTGTTGGGGATGTGATAGCTCGAGTCCCACCCGTCAATCCATGCGGCTTGAACATTTTCCCAGAGGGCGGAATTGGGCGAGCGGAGGCCTCGGAGTAAGAGGGCGCCCCATTCCGCTACTGAGGCTGTATCGCCTTGGGCTGCAAAACCGGTAGGGGTCACTGTCCAATGGCAGTGCAGTCCGGTACCCACGGTGTCGGCTGCCCATTGGGCGGACAAGGTGCGGGCCCATGCCTCCCCGGTTCCGGTTCGCTTGACCTCCAAAGCTGGTTTGAACGTCCATTCCATCACCAACGCGGCCGTTTCGTAGGCATCGGAAGCCAAGTGCACGCACTTCAGTCCATTTGGTTCTTCGGTAGTGGTAACATCAACGGCGACTTGCCCGCGAGCGGGTGTGAGGATCAAACAGGCGAACGCCAGCGTAATCGCGCCGTGCTTCAATGCTTTCATTCCCGATTTCATCGTTGGAGGGTGCGTTGGATTTCTCCCCGAAGATAAGGTTCAGTCATCGGAGGCGAAGGCACTATATTCGGAGTGTGAAAGGAATGGAATTAACCAACGGCCACTGGGGCGTCGAAACCGTTTGGAACGCGGTCCATGAGAAGCCTGACATGGCTTTGTCATCCGATGTGCAACAGGCGATTCGACGTTGCCGTGAATACTTGGAGACCAAACTCAGCGCGGATACCGACGCAGCCATTTATGGCGTGAATACGGGGTTTGGTGACTTGGCTTCGACGCGGGTAAGCAGCGATGCATTGAGCCAGCTGCAGCGAAATCTGTTGGTCTCGCACGCGTGCGGGGTGGGTGAGGAAGTCCCCGAAGAGGTCGTACGGGCAATGGTGTTGCTCAAGGTGAAAGCCCTTGGCAAAGGACACAGCGGCGTGCGGCTTGAGACCGTTCAGCGCCTCGTCGAGCATTGGAACGCCAATTTGTTTCCCGTGGTGCCTGCGCAAGGTTCCCTCGGTGCCAGCGGCGATTTGGCGCCGTTGAGCCATATGGTGTTGCCGTTGATTGGCGAAGGAGCGGTGTCGGTTGAAGGCACCTCCGTTCCCTCGAGTGAAGTCCTTGCGGCCAAAGGGTGGAAAGCACTGGAACTCGGGGCGAAAGAAGGATTGGCATTGATCAACGGCACCCAACTCATGCTCGGCTACGGCGTAATGGCATTGGAGCGGCTCGAACGTATTGCCGATTGGGCCGACGCTTTGTGCGCATGGTCCCTTGAGGCATGGCACGGGCGGGTAGAGCCGTTTGACCCTTCCATCCACCGGGTGCGCAACCAAGCCAATGCTGAATTGGTGGCCCGCAACGTGACCGACTGGCTCAAAGGAAGCGAGTGGCAATGCGTGCCGCGCACCCAAGTCCAGGATCCGTATTCATTCCGGTGCACCCCCCAGGTACACGGAGCCAGCCGTAATTCCCTCGCTGCTGCCCGCATCGTGCTGGAAAACGAGGTCAACGCCGTGACGGACAACCCGCTGATCTTCCCGGAGGAGGACAAGGTGCTCTCCGGAGGTAATTTCCATGGCCAACCGCTGGCCTTGCAATTGGAGGCGATGGCATTGGCGGCGCACGAATGGGGGAGCATTTCGGAGCGGAGAACGTACAAGTTGCTGTCCGGCAAACAAGGATTACCCCCGTTCCTTGTTGCTAACCCCGGTCTGAACAGCGGCTTCATGATTCCGCAGTACACCGCCGCATCGTTGGTTTCTCAGAACAAGCAATTGTGTACTCCGAATGTCGTGGACACCATCGACAGCAGCAACGGGCAAGAGGACCACGTGAGCATGGGGGCGAATGCCGCACTCAAACTTTGGAAGATCCTGGACAATGTGGAACAGATACTTGCCATTGAATGCATCACTGCGGCTCAGGCCTGCGACCTCCGACAGTCGGAAGGCATGGCACCGGCATTGGCCGGTTTGCAGCGTTCGTTGCGCAGGGAGGTGCCGTTCGTCGAGACGGATACTTATTTACATCCCCATTTGATCGCGGCGCGCGATTGGATGTTTTTACGTGAATTGTCAGACGGGGCCGAACACAACGGCTGAGCGCGGGTTATCTTGCTGACGTGATAGAACTGAATTCCATCCGGAAGGCCTACCAGACCGGAAGTCAATCGCTGATTGTGCTCAAAGGCATTGATTGCACCATTGAAGAAGGGGAGTTGGTCGCCATCATGGGATCCAGCGGTTCGGGCAAGTCGACCTTGCTGAATGTCTTGGGACTGTTGGATGATTTTGATGAGGGCTCATATGTGCTCAATGGCCAAAACATGGACGGCCTATCCGAAAAGGCCGCGGCCCGCTACAGAAGTGACTTTTTGGGGTTTGTTTTTCAGAGCTTCAATTTGATCAGCTACAAAACCGCTCTCGAAAACGTCGCGCTTCCCCTGTATTACCAAAGCGTGCCGCGCAAAGAACGTCAAGCACGCGCAATGGCCTTTCTCACAAAAGTGGGGCTGGCCGATTGGGCCGAGCACCTGCCGAATCAAATGAGCGGTGGACAGAAGCAACGGGTGGCTATCGCCCGCGCACTCATTGCCAACCCAAGCGTGATTCTTGCGGATGAGCCCACCGGTGCCTTGGATTCCGTCACTTCCGATGAGGTCATGGCGCTGCTCAAGGAAATCAACAGCGAGGGAATCACCATCGTGGTGGTCACCCATGAAAATGAAATTGCCAACCAATGCGACCGCATTATCCGACTGAAGGACGGCCGCATTGAAGGAGCCAATGCGTAGCAAATGATGGACCGGGATACGTGGCTCGAGATTTTTCATACCGTGCTCAGTAACCCGCTGCGCACGGGACTCACCGGTTTGAGTATCGCCCTCGGTATTTTCATCTTGGTCGTCATGCAGGGATTGGGCGCGGGGTTGGAAACCGGCGTCAAACAAACATTTGGTGACGATGCCGCCAACTTGATGGAGGTCGAGACGGGTAATGCTCAGTTGGCTTTTCGCGGGCGCAAACCCAATCGCCGCATCGAGCTCCACAATGCCGATGAACAAGCCATGCGCTCCCAAATGGATAGCGTGCCGGCGTGGAGCCGTTTGGTGTATCGTTGGGGTTCGACTGTGAGGTATGGCAATGAGCAAGGATCTTATGGTTTGCGGGGTGTGGATCCCGACCAACGCGAAATCGGCCAAGTCAATGTGACAGCGGGTCGGTTTGTGAGCGATCGGGACATCGCTCAGCGTCGAAAGGTAGCCGTCATCGGCGGCCAGGTCTTGGCCGACCTTTTTCCCCGCGGCACCAAACCAGAACAGGCTGTTGGCTCCTTGGTTCAAGTGCGCGGCATTCAGTTCGCGGTAGTCGGCACCTTCAATCAATCCGGTTCTCGCTGGGAAAACCGGAGTGTATACGTACCCTTTTCCACCGCACAGCAGTTGTTCTCGAATAGCGATGTGGTGAGCCGGGTAGCCATTGGCACCGGCGAGGCGAGCATTGATGACACGCGCGAAACCACGACCTCCTTGACCGGTTGGTTGAAGGATCGGCTCGTAGTGCACCCAGATGATGCCGAAGGTGTATGGGTGGATAACCGGAACGAACAAGCGGAGATGTACCGGCAGATTTTTGGTGGCATTCGCCTGTTCGTATGGTTTGTCGGGATGATGACCTTGCTGGCCGGAGCGATGGGGGTGGCCAACATCATGACCATCGTAGTGCGTGAGCGGAACAAAGAGATCGGAGTGCGCAAGGCGTTGGGCGCTACGAGCGGAAGCATCGTCGCCCAAATCGTGCAGGAGGCCGTTTTCTTGATGCTCATTTCCGGATGCATTGGACTGTTGGCCGGGACCTGGCTGCTTCAAGGCATTGCCCCGTTCGTTGAACACGAATTCTTCAGCAATCCCCGGGTGGACTTTCGGTCTGCCTTGTTGGCGCTCGGGGTCTTGATTTTTGTCGGTGTTATCAGTGCCATAGGACCGGCGCTGCGTGCCGTTTCCATTCGACCTGTTGAAGCCTTGCGCGATGAGTGATTCCAATCGACATTCCCGCATGTGGCGCCCGGATTGGGACGGGTTCATCGAGATGATTCAAGTGCTGCTGCAAAAGCCCTTGCGAACGTCCTTGAGTGGATTGGGCGTGGGGTGGGGACTTTTCATGATCATCATAACCATTGGCTCGGCCAACGGGTTGCAAAATGGGGTTTCTCAAGACTTGGGCGACATGGCTAAAAACAGCATGTTCATGTGGACCCAAAGCACGAGCATGCCGTACAAGGGTTTTCAGCGAGGTCGGCCCATCGATTTGAAAATTGGCGACGTGGAATACCTCGCAGCCAATAGCCGTGTATTGGAGGTTGCCACCCCGCAAAACCAGCTTGGTGGTTGGCGCGGCTCGAACAACGTCACACGTGGCCTGAAGACAGGGGCATTTACCGTTTTTGGTGAGTTTCCTGAACAGCAGCTTATAGAGGCGAGACCGCTCAAGGAAGGCAGGCACATCAACACCCGGGACATCGAGGACAAGCGAAAGATTGCCGTCATCGGTGAGCGGGTGCGCGACATTTTGTTCACCAAGTCAGAATCTCCCATCGGCGGATCGATTCGCATCAACGGCGTCAATTTCACGGTGGTGGGGGTCTTCACGTCCATGCGTTCGGGAGAAGACGCAGAGGAGGACTTGCAGAGCATTCGGATTCCGTTCACGGCGTTCAACCAGGCCTTCCACAAAGGAGACGAGGTCGGATGGTTGTGCTTGCTATTCGATGAGGAGGTGCATGCGGACTCGGCAGCGGCGGAGATCATGTCCGTGTTGAAGGCCCGCCTGTCCATTCATCCCGACGACAACCGAGCCT
>CALGDB010000128.1 GCA_937884175.1 uncultured Flavobacteriales bacterium | reverse complement strand
GCCGCCGCCGCCGAGCCGCCTGCGCCCCCCCCGGTACCAGCCCCTGCACCCAAGCCTGCGCGCTCTGCGGAGCAACCCAACGCCGAAGATCCGCACCAGCCGACGCCTGCGCCCGCCCCGGTTAGCGAGAAACCGAAAGCACCTGCGGTGCAAGCGGTTCCTTCGCTGGGCATCGCCACCCCTTCAACCTTGATGGATGTAGCGAAGCATGTGGAGGCGACCGAGCCCACTGCCGTCCGAGAACAACCGGTCACCGCAGAGGCCGTTCAAAAGGCATGGGAAGCGTTCATCATGATCGTCGAGTCGGCAGGGCAATTTAATCTCCATAAGACGCTTAAGGCGACCACGATGGGTTTCGAGGACTCCACCATCACCTTAAACGTGCTGAATCGATTGCAAACGGAGCAGATTCGGGAGGTCCAGTTGCGTCTAAATCAATACTTCGCTGACCAGCTTGAAAACGATACCTTGAAGTTGATTGTTGAAATGGCTGAGCTCGAATCCGCTGCGGCTTCCACGGAATTCATGAACGACCGAGAGCGGTACGATGAGATGGTGAAGAAGAACCCAAAGCTGGACGAATTGCGCAAGCGATTGGATCTTGACTTGCTGGGTTGATACCGGATCGGAGTGGTTTCATTCCAGTATGCTTGCTTCCTGCACCTGAAATTGTCGACTTTTTTTTGCGCGAACAATTGAACGCAACCTACAGGGTCTTGTTATCAAACCATGAATTGGAAATTGTGCGCCGCCATCGGAACTGCGTTGTTCTTTTTAACTGCCTCTGCAGCGGCCCAATCCTTGGGCATCATCCGAGGCCGGGTAAATGATGAACAGACGAACGAAGCCATCCCTTTTGCTAATGTGGTTTTGCAAGGGTCGTCGGTGGGCACAACGACTGATTTTGATGGCAACTATGAGCTGGTGGATGTGCCCGCAGGCACCCAAAACATCCAAGTCAGCTTCGTGGGCTATGAGCCCAAAACGGTGTTCGAAATCGAGGTGACGCCGGCGCGACCGGCTGCATTGAACGTGGTCCTCAAGCCAGCCTCGATCGCGATAGAAGAGGCTGAAGTGGTGGGCAGTCGGCGGCCCAATGTCGCGGAAGCGCCGCTGAGTGTTCGCAGCCTTGGCACTAATGAGATCAAACGAAACCCGGGCGGCGGACGTGACATCAGCCGCGCCCTCCGCACCTTGCCGGGTGTGGCGGCCATTCCGAGTTTCCGCAACGATATTGTCATTCGTGGCGGCTCGCCGAACGAGAACCGTTTCTACATCGACGGCATCGAAATCCCCAATATCAACCACTTTGCCACCCAAGGTGCAAGCGGCGGACCGGTGGGGATGATCAACGTCGATTTGGTGGAGAACATCGATTTCTATGCAGGGGCCTTTCCAGCCGCCCGCGGCAACGCACTCAGCTCAGTGATGGAGTTCAGTTTCAAAGAGGCCCGCACGGACGAATGGACGGCGAACATGGTGGTAGGAACCAGCGACCTCGGCCTGACGTTGGAGGGGCCGACCGGTGAGAATTCGTCGCTCATCTTTAGCATGCGCAGGAGCTATCTGCAGTTTGTTTTTGAAGCATTGGGGCTCCCGTTTTTGCCCATTTACAACGACTACCAATTCAAGTGGACTGCGCGCCCCGATGATAAAAACGCCATCACGGTCATCGGCCTTGGTGCACTCGATGACTTCGAATTGAACTTGGGCATAGCGGACGATACCTCGGCGACCAATTACCTAGATCAGGTCGCCATCCTAGGCGCCTTGGATGTCCAAAAGCAGTGGAATTACACCCAGGGCATCCGGTGGGACAACTACCGGGACAACGGCAAATGGACCGTGGTGGCCAGCCGGAATATGCTGAACAACCGTGCGTTCAAGCACCTCGACAACGATGAGGATGCTCCGCTGATCCGAGACTACCTCTCCCAGGAAATTGAGAACAAATTACGAGTGGAACGCAAACTCTTCGGAGATGCGGGGTGGGAGGCCACTTTGGGCACGGGGTATGAGTACGTCAAATACAACAACAGTACCTCCGAACAGCGGTACAATCCCGCCGAAGGCACGTTGGATTCCGTGGCGTTTGCCTCTGATTTGAAAGCACACAAGTACGGAGTTTTCGGCACCGTCAACCGCAAAGTTTTGGACGAGCGCCTGACGTTATCAGCGGGTTTTCGAGTGGACGGATCCACCTTGGGCGAGGGCCTGCGCAATCCGCTTCAGCAATTCTCTCCGCGTTTTTCGGCGTCGTACACATTCGCACCCGGATGGACGCTCAATGCCAACACTGGCCGCTACTTCCAATTGCCCGCCTACACCATCCTCGGGTATGCAGAGGACGGAGAGCGCATCAATGCAGGAGCCGACGCTCGGTACTTGAGCAACACGCAGGCTGTCGCTGGCATTCGCTGGGAGGGAGGGAAACGCAACATCGTGGCTTCCCTTGAAGGCTTTTGGAAGGGCTATCAAAACGCACCCGTTAGCATGCGGCAAGGCGTACCGCTCGCCAACTTGGGGGCAGATTTTGGCGTGGTCGGCAATGAAGCCGTGGCCTTCAATGGCACCGGGCGCTCCTACGGGGCGGAGGTGCTCCTCCAGCAACGGCTTTACCAGGGGTTTTACGGCTTGCTGGCGTACACGTTTGTGCGCAGTGAGTATGCCGTCGATGGTGGAGATTACGTGCCCTCCAGCTGGGACAACCGGCACATCTTGAGTGTTACGGGCGGCAAGAAATTCAAAGGCGGTTGGGAAATTGGTTCACGCTTGCTCTTCAGCGGAGGGCTACCCTATACGCCCGTCGACATGGAATCGCTTGCGGTCGAAACGTGGAACTTTTACGGGCGACCATTGCTGAACTACAGCCTGCTCAACACCGAACGCAACGGTGCGTTTCACCAGTTGGACATCCGCATTGACAAGAAGTGGTTTTTCGAGCGGTGGTCGCTTGACGTTTTCGTTGAAGTGCAAAACGCCACCGGTGCAGCCGTTCCGCAGCCCACGTTCATCGACGTGGTCCGCAACCCACTCAATGGTCAGCCCGTGCCGTCCGTCACCCAGCCCGGGTACTACGATGCGCGCGAATTGGATCCGAGCACGGGCGCCGTCTTGCCGGCATTGGGCTTGATTGTCGAACTTTGATGCATGCACAATGAGCATTGGAGCGAAGGACAAAGTTGGTCGTGCCTGCCGCATGCGGTGGCGTGTTTCGCATTGACCTTTTGGATCCAAGCGAATGTAGGAGTGGCTTGGTCCGCTGCGCCGTTGGCCTTGGGCCTAGCGTTCATGGCGTGTGAGTCCGGTTTTGTCTGGGACGCCAAGGCGCGACGCGGCCGCTCGTACACCGGGTGGATTGTGGGTGGCAAACTCTTGGCATGGGGGAAATGGAGGGCCGTACCCACCGCTTCGGCCGTGCAATTGGAACGCACCCGGGAATCGATGATGAACCGCCGAGGGGCACAGCGCTCCGTCAAGATTGACTCGTGGGAATTGCAGTGGCAAGATGAGCAAGGCCGTTGGCATCCGCTCCATGATTTCACCGATCGGCATTTAGCGCAGAGCGCTTTGGCTGCCGTTAGACAATCCATTAACTGCTGAGCCATGCGGGTTGATAAATTCCTGTGGTGCATTCGGGCGTTCAAGACCCGTTCTCTAGCGACCAACCATTGTCGGGAAGGGAAGGTGTTTATGGGCGAGAAGGCGGTAAAACCCGCTCAAGAAGTCCGTGCAGGCGATGTCATTCGGGTCCGCAAAGGAGCTATTTACTTTGAATGGGAGGTGGTTGATTTTCCCCGGAGCCGCATGGCGTCGGCGCTCGTACCTGAGTATGCAAGGGACATTACTCCTGAATTCCAACGCCAAAAACTCGAAGAAATCCGTGCGGCACAACGCGACCTCATGCGACCGGTTGGCCGCCCCACCAAACGCGATCGCCGCGATTGGGAGAAGTACTTCAAGGATTAATCCACAACCATGTTCGAAGCCCGTTCCATTGCCGCTGCTGAAACGCGTTCCTTGCGCCACCGGGTGCTGTGGCCGCATAAACCCAGCCCCGACGTATGCACCATTGACGTGGACGAAGCGGATCACGCGCATCACGTCGGAGCGTTCAACGCGAAGGGTGAACATGTCGGAGTCTGCTCCCTGTTTCACCAGCGTTCGGACCGGTTTCCAGAAGCCCTTCCGGTCGATGATGACGTCTACCGGCTGCGCGTCATGGGCACTTTGCCCGAAGTCCGCGGCCGTGGAGCAGGGGCAGCCATCGTTCGGTATGCGGCGAAATGGAGCCGCGAGCAGGGGGCTGTCTGGCTGTGGTGCGACGCCCGCGAAGTGGCCTTTCCATTTTACGAGCGCATGGGGTTCAAATTTGTCTCCGAGGGCTATCACGTTCCGGAGATCGGACCCCACCGGATGATGGCGCTGAAGCTCTAAATTTGCCCACACACATTTTATCCATGCCGGACATTTCTGCCAAGGGCAAGGCCATGCCTGATAGCCCGATTCGTAAGCTTGCCCCCTTTGCAAACGCCGCCAAAGAACGCGGCACGCGCGTCATTCATTTGAATATCGGCCAACCGGACATCGCGACGCCCGAGGTGGCGATGGATGCGGTGCGCAACTTGGACCGTGCTGTTTTGGAATACAGCCCGAGTGAGGGATTCGCTCGGTACCGAGAGCGGCTGGCTCGATACTACAACGGTGTAGGGGTGGATGTGACGGCCGATGAAGTCCTCGTCACCACGGGCGGTTCCGAGGCGTTAGTGTTTGCCTTCAT
>CALGDB010000127.1 GCA_937884175.1 uncultured Flavobacteriales bacterium | reverse complement strand
TCGGTCTTCGACGATGTAGCTCCTGTGTTGAGTGAAGTTGCTTTGGCTGTTGAATTGCAGTGCGGCGATGAAATGCCAGCCGCGCCTACGGCGACGGATAACTGCTCAAGTGTTGAAGTCACTTTCGCTGACGAAGTGACTGACGTGAGCTGCTCAGGTGAAGAATCATTCACCCGCACGTACACTGCTACAGACGCTTGTGGAAACACATCCTCTATATCTGTTGAGGTGACATACAACGACACCATTGCTCCAACGTTCACCGCGCCAGTGGATGTTACAGTGGAATGCGACAGCGACGTGAATGATCTCGCTTTGACTGGTGACGTTACGGATGCAGCTGATGTATGCAGTTCAGACATCGTTATATCTTACTCGGATGCGGTTAGTACGTCTGGTGTTGAACCTGGTGTAATCGAAACTTGTGATGTCTTTGCAGAAGGACCAAATAGCACCTGGCAGTACGTACTCACGGCAACCACGCCGGACGATCCGAACAGCAATGAGGCTCAGACTTTATCCATAAACGTGAGCTCTTTACCCGAGGGAGGTGTGAACTTCCGAGTTGCGAAAACAACAGCCAATGGCAACTGGTTCTTTGGACCTGCTGAGCCGTTGAGTTTAGGTCTCAACGTGAAAACAGTTTCTGGGGTGTCCTTCGCGCGTTCGGTGAAGTTCCAGTTTACTAGTGGTGATGTAGAATTCACAGAGTTGGATCTGAATGGAGAAGACATCAACACATGTGGTTCAGGTGAAGCGTCATGCCTTGCTGACAACGTGATCACGCGTACGTGGACGGTGACTGACGGTTGCGGAAACGCAAGCTCTGCGACACAGATCATCACGTTGGAAGACACCACCGCTCCGGTGGTGACCTTCGAAGCAAACGTTCTTCTCGAGAATGTTGCTACCAGTGAATTGGGTGATTTCGAAGGCGTTGAAGTCTCCGATGCATGCAGCGACTGGACGTACACTTCAACGGACGTATGGGTCGGTAATAGCTTGACAGGATACGAATTGCATCGCACCATGGTCTTCACTGACGCGTGCGGCAATTCAACAACGATTGAACAAAACATCACGGCGGTTTACGCTACAGGGTGTACTTACAATGACGCTGAGAACTATGATCCAGCAGCCATCATCGACGATGGTTCATGTGAATATACCGGTTGTACGGACATGGCTTCAGCCAACTACAACCCGATAGCGACCATTGATGATGGATCGTGTGTAATTGTAGGTTGTATGGATCCGGCAGGATACGACTACGACCCGAATGCAAACTACCCAGGTGGTTGCGATTACCCAGATCCTTGTCCGGGTGACATTAACGACGACGGTCTCGTCAACGTTGGTGACTTGCTGGAGTTCTTCCAGTACTACGGACAGGTCTGCGAGTAATCACGGCCTAAAACGACTAAATAGCGAATTCGAGTCTGGCAAGACTGATTCCTAGGGAGGGGGCTGCATTCCGATGCGGTCCCTTCTTGTCGTTTTTAAGGTTGGGTGCACTGAGCAAAGAAAGAGACCGGTGTGCTGTATTTTTGTGGCCTACGAAGCACGAGATTGATATGAGTCAAAACGAAACGGAAGCCGCCAAGCGCGAGCGATTGCGCAAGCAATTGGATGATACCCACATCTGGCCCTGTGACTTCTCGTTCAAATTCATAGTCGCTTCGGATGAGGAAGGTGAGGCGGCATTGAAGTCGATTTTCTCGGATGCGGCTACGTTCAGTTCCCGCGCTTCCCGCAATGGGCGGTATACGGCGTTCACCATCGCCGATCAGGTGAATTCAGCCGAGGAGGTATTCATTCGCTACGAAGCCGCTGCGAAGATTCCGGGGATCATCTCGCTTTAATTCCTGCGGTATGAATGGTGAACGCGTCCTTTCGATGTTGGAGACTGGTGCAACGGCCTTGCTGGTCACGTTGGCCTTGGTTGCCGCCTATGTCATCTTGAAACGCATGGCGCGACAGATGCGCAAAGGGGTGGACTTGGCCACGCGCCAGGCCATCGATGCGGTGACCATGAATTGGATGGGTGATGGACGGCTGCACATACGCATAGATCTCCCTAACGGCATGGCTGGGCGGCTCGTGCTTTCCTTTGAATCCAAGGAAGGCCAGGTCGGACCACCCGTTCACGAAGCGAACGACGCTGCCACCACAATTGATGTGTCCGTCGATGTGCCGGACAAAGCCAAAGCCCTCATTGTTGAGGCACCTGCTGAAAAATTGTTCCGTCCGCTTCCGTCTCGAAGCTGAGCTTACATGCGCTTCGGCATTTCAATGCCGAGCAGTCCCATTGCGGTTTTGATTTGGTGTGCAACGCATTGCGTCAGTGAAATTCGGGCGTCGCGTACCGAAGCATTTTCCTCCCCGAGTACCGGGTGGTCTTGGTACCAACGCGAGAACGCCTTGGTCAAATCGTACGCGTGATTGGCCACCAGACTCGGGTCGTAGTGCGCTGCGGCTAGTTCCACCGTCGCAGGCCACATCAACGCTTGTTGAATCAGGCGCAGTTCATTTGTATCCCATACTGCTGCATCAATGGTCGAGATGTCCTTGTTATGGCCGGCATGGGCACATTTGGCCAGCATGCTCGCCGCTCGTACGTAGTTGAATTGGATAAAGGGCGCCGTGTTTCCAATGAAATCGACTGAAGCCTTGGGATCAAACATCATCGACTTGGACGGGGAGACCTTGAGCAAGAAATACTTCAAGGCTCCGTAGCCCACTTGCTTAAACAAGGTATCCTTTTCAGCCTCGCTCAAATCATCGATTTTGCCCAATTCAGTAGCCATGTCACGGGCTGTTCTTGCCATTTCCGCCAGCAGGTCGTCGGCATCCACAACGGTCCCTTCGCGGGATTTCATTTTGCCTTCCGGAAGTTCAACCATTCCATAGCTGAGGTGATGGTTTTTTTCGGCACCATCCACGCCGAGTTTCTTCAAAATGGTAAAGAGGACCTTGAAATGGTACTCCTGTTCGTTTCCTACCGTGTAGACTTGGCGTTCCAAGCCGGGGAAGTCGCTGTACCGGAGGATGGCGGTTCCGATGTCCTGCGTCATGTAGACAGCGGTTCCGTCCTTGCGCAGGAGCAGTTTTTCGTCCAAACCCTCGTCGCTCAGGTCGATCCAAATGCTGCCGTCGTCCTTTTTGAAAAACACACCAGACTCCAAACCTGCCGCTACCTGGTCTTTTCCGAGCATGTAGGTGTCTGATTCATAGTAGAGTTTGTC
>CALGDB010000126.1 GCA_937884175.1 uncultured Flavobacteriales bacterium | reverse complement strand
GACACAGCATTGCAGCCTAAAATAAGGTGGATTTCGGCCTTTTTCCTGACGTCGAAGCTTTTTTTTGTTTCTATATTTCACACGATCAAATTGCTATGCGCTTTCGCTTTAATTTATTCGTGTTAACGCTCTTGGTAGGGATTGACGGCATTGCCCAGTCTCCTCAAGCGTCGTTCATGACCATTCCTTCCTTCGAAAACGGCGCGATTACGGTCTGCTCAGGTGAACCTGTCGGCTTCATCAATACTAGCCTCAACGTTGGGCCGCTCGCATCGTATGAATGGGATTTTGGGTTTGGTGCGTCGCCTTCCACTTATTCGCTGGAAGGTCCTGTATTTGTCGTATACTCAAGCGTTACACCGGCGACTACAGCCTCCTTAACGGTGAACAACAACGATGGGTCCTCGCCGTCCATCTTTACCATTACGGTGTCGGTGATTGAGTCACCAATATCGGACCTGCACTTAGGACCGGAGGAACTTGATTTTTCAGAATCAGAAGAAGACGGTATTCGGACCTTTACCCGATGCAATTCTGATGGATTCCAATTGTTTACGCTGGAGACGAATGAAGGAGCCAATGTTTCCCAGAGTTTCGATTGGGGAGACGGAACGCCGGACGAGGACGAATCCTCAATCGTTGGGAATCTCATTTCCCATGAATACCCCGTTGGGGACTTCGTTATAGAGCATGCCGTGACGTACAGCAACGGATGTGCTGATGTTCGATTCTATCGCGTGTTCAATGGAAGCGCACCGATTGTCACGGTTTCAGGCTCGGGCCAAAACACCTGCACGCCTTCGCCATATGCCATTGACATCATCTCGAATAATGTTCCCATCGACTACACCGTTAGCTATTCGGACATCGAAGACGTTGAAGAATTTAACACCGCGAACGATACGACACTGAACCACATTTTTCAGCAAAACTCGTGCGGTGAGCAATATGTTATCTCGCCGATTTTACCTCCAATAGAAAACGCCTATTCAGCCACATTGATTGCTTCCAATCTGTGTTCTACCAACGGCATTCCAACCGTATTCACCATTGGTCCGATTACGGTATCCTCAGGGCCGGAACCCGTCATCCTGCCGTTGCCGTTGGGTTCGCTTTGCGAGAATGAATTGCTCCTGCTGTCGAGTGTTGGGTTGCCAGGTGAAACGGTTACAATCAATGGATGCGATGACACGACGTTGACCCATTGGACCATTGAGGAGGCAGATGGGTGGGTGTTGGAGCTTGGTGATCTTGGATCGAGCAATGGCGCAACCGGGGAAGATTACGTGTTTGGCGCATGGGAAGATGGGTCAGAGGCCATCTCATTGGGATTTGACGTTCCCGGCACGTACCACATCTGGCTGCACACAGGAAATGGTTGCGGAGAAGATTCCACGGAGTACACCGTTCAAGTGAATCCCTTTGGCAATCTCTCCCCATCGACCGCATCGAGTTCGATTTGCAGTGGGGACACGGTGAATCCCATCATATGGACCTCTTCTCAACCGAGTTATTTGATTACTTGGAACGCCAGTGTGGACAATGGACTAGACGGGGTAGAGCCGATGACGGGCATTGGGCTCGGACCACTGCAATCTCCTGACGCTTGGGCCGTTGAAAATACAACCAATGAAGTCCAGTACATCGAGGTTACGGCGAATGTGGGATGCACATCCAACGCCGATGCGGTTTGGACCATTGCGGTATACCCGCAAATCAATTTGGAAAAGGAATCCTTGGACGGTCCTGTGTGTTCAGGGGAGGATTGGCAAGTTGAAGTAGGAACCAGCGTCTCAGGAGTGGATTTGGCCTGGACAGCCGATGTGCCTGATGGTGTCCTCGGGTGTTACCCAGGGGCTGGGGATGTGATTGATGAGCAATTGATTAATTCTACCAACGAATCGCAGACAGTGACATACACGCTTTTCACACCGAATGAAGTTTGTCCAATGGAGCCGGTGGAATATGACGTCATCGTGCTTCCTCAGGTCTTAGTGCCGGCTATTGATGATTTGACTTTTTGTCCCGAAGAGGAAGTCATCATTCCCGACTACAATCTGCCAATTGACGGATTGACATGGAGTTGGGAAAATGACAATATCGATGTCGGTTTGGGCGCTTCAGGGAATGGCATTCTGGACGGATTCAATGCGGAGGCCAATGGCACTGGAGGTGCCGTTTCGGCCACGGTAACAGTGTCTGTCGAGCAAGCTGATTGCCCGGTGGAAACAACGACGTTTGAATTGACCCTTTTTCCATCTCCAGAAGCATCTTTTGAAGTGGGCCCCAATGGCGGTGTCAGTTGCATCGACGGCCTCGCAACCATTGCAGCGACAACGTCAGCCGCCAATTTTCAATTTGAATGGGGAGGGGGGAACGTGGTTTCTTCGAATGGTGGATCCGCAGAGGTGGATGGTGAAGGGACCTATGAAGTGACGGTACTTGATGGTGTGACCGGATGCGTCTCTGCGTTCGAGGTAGAGGTGTTGCCTCCTGACCCCATGGACATTACAGCTATTGATTTCGTGCCGCCTAATTGTTTTGGAGGTAGCGATGGTTGGATTGACGTCCTCTCGAACGAGTCCACCCCATTAACTTTCACATGGACACCGAGCGGAATTGAGGCGGACGGAGGATATGCGGAGTCGCTGTCGAGTGGAATCTACTCCGTCGTGGTCACCAACGGGTCTGACTGCCAAGATTCGGCGACCATCGAACTGGTCGATTTCGATCCACTGACCTTGTCCCT
>CALGDB010000125.1 GCA_937884175.1 uncultured Flavobacteriales bacterium | reverse complement strand
GTTTCCGCAGACGATCAACTTAAGGTCTGGAACCAACCGCAGTACTAATCCTCAAGTCACCGCCGCCTTCCGCACGATGCGGCGCATGAGTCCGGGAGCGAAGCGCTTGAGGTAGGCCCCGACAATTTCAAACCTTCCAATTAGTACTTGCGGCTTACGGCGTTCAACCGCGCGGATCATGCGCGCTGCGCACACTGCGGGCGTGAGTCCTGCTCCTGTTTTGGCGTCCATTGTGCCCTGTTGACTGCCATCGCCTACCACGGCGTTCATGCTGATGTTGGTGTGGATGAAACCTGGGCACACCATGGTTACACCGATGTCATCGTCGTGGTGTTCTGCCCGCAGAGATTCAAAAAATCCGTGGAGCGCATGCTTGGCTCCACAATACCCTGAACGCAAAGGCGAAGAGAACAGGCCCATGAGGCTTGTGACTACGACAAACTGACCTGCTTGCCGCTCAACGAAATGAGGAAGCAGGGCTTTGGTCAATGCCAACGTGCCGAAGTAATCGACTTCCATCACACGCCGATCCACCGACAAATCTGTTTCCAGTACCGTTGAACGTTGGCTGATGCCCCCACAGTGGACCATTACGTCGATGGTTTTGGCCCATTGAAGGGCTTCTGCCACCTTGCCCGGCAATTGCTCAGCTTGGGACAGGTCCAACGGCAAGATGAAGGACTGCGATTGCTGTTCTTCGCTCCACTGGTTCGCTACCTCCTGGAGTGCTTCTTCTTTCCGGGAGGACAGGATGACGCGGGCACCGAGTTCCGCCCACCGATTCGCTGCAGCCCGACCAATGCCGCTGCTGGCGCCCGTGATCCAAACGGTTTTGTTGAGCCAACTCATGCCTTTCGCGGCCTCAAATATCGATGTTCGCGTACTTGGCGTTCTCCTCGATGAACGCACGACGCGGTGGAACTTCGTCGCCCATCAACATGGAGAACACATGATCGCAGGCCGCGGCATTTTCAATCGTTACCTGACGCAGGGTGCGGTTTTCGGGGTTCAAGGTGGTATCCCACAGTTGCTCAGCGTTCATTTCACCAAGACCCTTGTAGCGCTGTACGCCGATGCCAGTATCGCTGCCGGAAGCACCCTTGAATTGCTCGATGAGGCGATCGCGCTCGTCGTCGTTCCAGGCATACACCTGGCGTGATCCCTTTTTCACCAAGTAGAGTGGTGGAGTGGCGATGTAGACGTACCCGTTTTCGATCAATTCCTTCATGTGGCGGAAGAAGAAGGTCAAAATCAGGGTCTCGATGTGGCTACCGTCCACATCCGCGTCACACATGATGACGACCTTGTGGTAGCGGAGCTTGGTCATATTCAAAGCCCGTTCGTCCTCCTCTGTCCCGAGAGAGACGCCCAGCGCCGTGTAGATGTTCTTGATCTCCTCGTTCTCGAAAATCTTATGGTGCATGGCCTTTTCCACATTCAGGATTTTACCTCGCAGCGGCATGATCGCTTGGTTGTTGCGGTCTCGACCTTGCTTCGCGGTTCCACCTGCCGAATCACCCTCCACTAGGAAGAGCTCACACAACGCGGGGTCCTTCTCGGCACAATCGGCCAATTTTCCGGGTAAGCCGGAGCCGCTCATCACGGTTTTGCGCTGGACCATTTCACGCGCCTTTCGCGCAGCATGGCGGGCCTGCGCAGCGAGGATGACCTTGTTGACGATGGTCTTCGCCTCGCCGGGGTGTTCTTCGAGGTAGGACTCGAGCATATCCGAAACGGCCTGGCTCACTGGCGCAGAAACTTCCGCGTTGCCGAGCTTGGTTTTGGTCTGGCCTTGGAACTGCGGTTCCGCCACCTTGACGCTGACGACTGCGGTCAATCCTTCACGGAAGTCATCGGCGCTGATGTCAAACTTGAGCTTGTCCAACATCCCGCTCGATTCTGCGTACTTTTTCAGTGTCAGGGTCAATCCACGGCGGAAACCGGTGAGGTGCGTACCGCCTTCGTGGGTATTGATGTTGTTGACGTAGGAGAAAAGGTTCTCCGCAAACGAAGTGTTGTATGTCATGGCCACTTCCACAGGCACTCCATTGCGCTCCCCGCTTACGTGAATGACTTCGGAAATGAGGGGCTCGCGGTTCGAGTCGAGGTAGCCTACGAAATCCTTTAGGCCTTCGGTCGAGTGGAAGGTCTCGCTCAAGAACCCTAGGTCGTTGCCTTCTTCGTCTTGCACCGTTTCACGGTGGTCGGTTAACGAGATGGTCAGCCCTTGGTTGAGGAACGCCAGCTCGCGCATGCGATCCGCCAAAGTGTCGTAGGAGTAGACGAGGGTCTCGAAGATTTGATCATCGGGCTGGAATTCGACCGTCGTGCCGTTCTTATTTGACGTGCCGATTTCACGCACAGCATACGCTTCTTTACCCCGGCTGTATTCCTGCTCGTGAATCTTGCCGTCTCGGTGCACTTCTGCACGCAGGTGACTTGAAAGGGCGTTTACGCACGATACCCCAACGCCATGGAGACCACCGGAAACCTTGTAGCTGTCTTTATCGAATTTACCACCGGCCCCAATTTTGGTCATGACCACTTGAAGAGCGGAGACGCCCTCCTTTTCGTGGATGCCGACGGGAATGCCACGGCCGTTGTCCTCTACGCGAATGCCGTTGGATTCGTTGATGGTCACGTGGATGGTGTCGCAATGCCCGGCCAACGCCTCATCAATGGAGTTGTCAACGACCTCATACACCAAGTGGTGCAAGCCGCGAACACCCACATCTCCAATGTACATGGAGGGGCGCATGCGCACATGTTCCATGCCCTCGAGGGCTTGGATATTGGATGCGTCGTATTTGGGGGTACCTGGGGTGGGTTTTTGATTTTCTTCCGCCATGGTTTTCTCGTTCAATTTGGTGCAAACCCGACCTGCGGGTTTAGACTTCTAAAATAGCACGAAACACCCGTAAACGCTGACGTTTCCGACGGTTAATATGCGCAGTTTTCCACAGGAATCTGCACTTTCCTCACAAGCGTGGCGAGGCGGTTAAAAGGTGTAGTTGAATCCGAAGGTGACGCGCGTCCCTTGGCTGTTGTATCCGAAGAGTAGGGGGTTGGATCGATTCAAGAGGTTTTCGCCTAATAACCAGGCACCTAAACGGGCGTTGTAGCGGTATTCAATGCGGATTTTCCAGTCCAAGATGTCAGCGAGGTCATAAGCCCAGCCAATCAGGTCATCTTCTGCATTAGTGATGAAATTTTCACCGGAATTTGTCTCCGGCACAGCTTGCATACCTCGGCGACCAGCTATTGTGCGCACGCCGGTCTGGACAATCAGTTTATCCTTGAAGTTGTGCCGAGCGCGCACGTTGATTTCGATTCCGGGAAGGTTCCAAGCGGCTCGCTCACTCAGGGCGGAGTCACGCACCGCGTAAGTGTGCTGCTGAATCTGTCCTTGGAAGGAGGTGGATGCCCCAAGTGCTAGGTTGGCATTGGCTTGAAGCGTGGTGATGGAGAGGTCTTGGTAGATGGGTTCAAACCCTGCGCCCGATCCGTAAATGTCCATTGGCGCCCAAGTGAGTGCTTGGTTGACCCGGCGGTGGGACGCACTCAGGTCGAAGGTAAACGCCGAGGTAATGGACCCGCGCATGCCACCCGTCACGTGCAGTGTTTCGTATGAATTCTTCCAGATGGGTGCCGTGTCAGCAGGTGAGGGCAGGAAAGGGTTGGACTGCAAAGCCGTTTCAAACCGGTTCTGGTTGACCCCACCGTTCACCGAGACGTAGGGGATGAACAGATTTTGAAGCAACGAGACGGATGCCTCCAATTCCGGCACGAACAAGAAGGGTTGGTTGCCCTGAGCGTCCACCCACATGCCGAATCCCACTTTGGTTTTGAGTGCCTTGTGGTGCTTGTACACGGCGGGATGCAAATCAAAAATGGCTTGCTTCATGGTGGGCAGGATCAACCCTTCTTCCGCCCGGTCCAACCGGTCGATGTTGGCATGGGCAACCAATGCCACTGGGTTGCCTTCGATGTGGCCTTTCAGTTGGGAATGGATGTCGAAGTTATGCTCGTTGGTGTTGCGGTCATTCCAGAGCGTTCCGTAGTCTAACACAACGCGGTGGTTCCACATGCGCTTGGCAGACTCCATGTCACCGAATTCTGCCCGCAGATGGAAAGTGCTAAACCGACCTGAATCACCGAGTGAGAAGTGCGAACTGTCCGGCTCATTCAACCCATCGACGCGACCGTAGTAGCTAATGGCTTGCCGGTCGTAAATCCCGCTCACCTTGACGTATTCTTTTTTGAAAAAGCGTTTGTACCAGCCTTCCAAGGCGTTGCTGCTGAAATTTTGAGGCACGCCTTGCCCCAAAGCGTCATCATCGT
>CALGDB010000124.1 GCA_937884175.1 uncultured Flavobacteriales bacterium | reverse complement strand
TGATCTGCACCTTGATGAGGGAACTGTTGATCTGGTGGTTAGCTGCGACTTTCGCTTCAACAGGTTCAACGACCAAGAAGTAGCTTTTGTTGTTGATGTCGTATGTGGGCTTGGACCAAAGCAAAACGCCCGCTGATGCGAGCGCTTTTCGTTGCGGAGGCTGAGGGATTCGAACCCCCGGTACCTTGCGGTACGCCGGTTTTCAAGACCGGTGCAATCGACCAACTCTGCCAAACCTCCTTGCGGATCAAATTTACGTCATTCACTTCAAAATGGTTCTCATTCTTCACTTTAATCAATAGCGTGTTGAAGTTGAAGGATTTAAAGTCAGTTCTTTTGAATGATAATAAATATTATGTTAAACTATATAGAAACAAAACGGAAATAATGGATTCCTCTCCTGTCCGTCGATCCTCGCTGAATTACTTGAGTAAGCCGCTCATCTTCAGCATCAAATCATCCTGTCCAGTACGCGCATAGATGTCGCGCAACGAGCGAATGGTATCGATGTCCTCGGGGTTTGCTTTATGTGCGGTCTCGAGGAATGGTCGTGCTTCGATGAATTTTTCTTTTGCTGCGTTTTCTAGAGCCTTTTGTTCAGCACTCTCCGCTTTCGTCATCCGTGGCTTCCACATGTCGTTTGCGGCATTGATACCTTGCACAGCCTCGTTGAAGTACATCGCGCCGAGGTTGTAATTAGCGTCGAAGTACATCACATTTATTTCGAGTGCTTTGAGGTACGCTTCTGCAGCGAGTTCCGTCTTGCCCAAGTTATCATAGACGCTGCCCAGGCTGAACCAAAGAATTTCATTGGTTGGATCTCCTTCTGCAGCGAGTTTCAAGTTGCTTTCAGCACGCTCGTAGTCTTTGTTTTCGAGGTAAATGTTGAGCTCTTCAATGATCAAGCTTTGCTCACGTGGGAACAACTCTCGTGCAGCTTGAAGTTCCGTCAAGGCTTCTTCGACTCTTCCGTCTTGACGAAGCAAATTGGCCACAAAGAGGTACACGTTAGGCACCTGGTAGCCGTAACTTCCACAGGTTTTATAGCGAGTAACAGCCAAGTCTACATCGCCTGATTTCTCGTAGCACAGCGCTGCATTGAACACAGCCATAGTGTCGATGACGTCGAACATGCCTGCAACTTCGGCGCTCAAGTCAAACTTCGCTGCAGCCCCGGTGTAGTTCTCAGTGGTGTAATCCGTAATGCCTTGATTGCCCGCAGTGGTTTGGACCAAGCCCAGGCCCGTAATGATTTCGCGTTCGTAGTTGCCTTTGGTGTCCAATTCTTTGGCCTTGGTGTACGATTCCTTCGCTACCCAAAGGGCATTAGGGAATTTTACTACCAAGGCACTGTCATTGGCGATGTTCAAGTATATCTCTCCTCGGTAGCGCCAGGTTTTATCTTTTAGAGCGGCTTTTTCAATGGTGATGGCTTCTTCAATGTAGCCCGCTGCAGCCTCGTAATCGCCTGATTTGTTGGCGTTGTAAGCTGATACGACTTGTTTTTGTGCCATAGCGACACTGGCGGCCGCAATAAACACGATGGCGAAAATATTTTTCATCGCTGGTTTGGTCTTGATGTGCTATTCAGGGCGCAAAAGTAATGCCACAATTGGAAACGCACTAGATGTGGTTTACTCGTTGCTTTCTGCGGGGCTTTCAGTATCGGTGGTTGGCTCCTCTCCTTCTTCCAAGACTTCTTCATCGTCGCCTTTAGGAACACGGCACACGGATGCGATTTGATCCTCGCCTCGTAGTGAAATTAGCTTCACCCCTTGTGTGGCTCGGCCCATGACCCGCAATTCCTCGACACCTGTTCGAATGGTAATACCCGATCGGTTGATGATCATCAAATCGTCATCGTCCGTGACGTTTAGGATGCTGATGAGGGAACCGGTCTTTTCGGTTACGCTGAGCGTTTTGACGCCCTTTCCACCCCGGTTGGTGATGCGGTAATCTTCAACCGCCGATCGCTTGCCGTAACCGTTTTCCGAAACAACGAGGATGTCGCTGTCCAAACCACGGACGCATACCATACCGATTACCTCGTCTTCTGGACCTTCGAGGGTTACCCCCTTAACGCCCATGGCGGTTCGGCCGACGGCGCGAGCCGTGCTTTCGTGGAAGCGAATGGCTTTACCGGACTTCTTGCCGATGATGATTTCGTTGTCACCGTTGGTCAATCGGGCTGTGAGCAGCTCATCGCCTTCTCGGATGGTGATGGCATTGATGCCGTTGGAACGGGGACGACTATAGGCTGCGAGAGTCGTCTTCTTGATCAAGCCTTGACGTGTAGCCAAGACGACGAAGTTGTTGTTAGCATACTCCTCGTCCTTCAAATCTTGGACCGGGATGTAGGCCAAAACCTTATCATCTGGTTCAATTTGAATCAAATTCTGAATCGCACGGCCTTTCGATGTTTTCGAGCCTTCTGGAACTTCGAAGATGCGCATCCAGAAGCACCGGCCGTTGGCCGTGAAAATGAGTAGCCAATTGTGGTTGGTTGCAGTGAAGATGTGTTCAACGAAGTCTTCATCCCGCGTAGTGGCACCCTTGGACCCCACTCCCCCTCTGCTCTGCGATCGGTAATCGGCCAGACGGGTGCGCTTGATGTAGCCCGCGTGGCTAATACTCACGACCACTTGTTCGTCGGCGATCAGGTCCTCCATGCGGACGTCGGCACTGCTGAACTCGATGTCCGAGCGGCGTTCGTCGCCAAAGCGTTCCTTGACGTCTAACAACTCTTGCGTTATGATTTCCATTCTGCGCTCAACTCGTGCGAGGATGTCCTCCAAATCGGCAATGGTGGCCAAGAGTTCATCGTACTCTGCGCGCAGTTTGTCACGTTCGAGTCCGGTGAGCTTTTGAAGGCGCATGTCAAGGATGGCCCGTGCTTGAACTTCAGAAAGCTCAAACGTACCCATCAGATTATTGCGAGCTTCTTCTGGCGTTGCACTGGCGCGAATCAATTCAATGACTGCATCCAGATTATCGATGGCAATGATTAAGCCCTGAAGGATGTGGGCGCGCTCTTGCGCTTTGCGCAAGTCGTATTGCGTGCGGCGCGTGACCACATCGTGGCGGTGCTCTACGAAGTTGGAGATTAGCCCGCGCAGGTTCAACAACTGAGGTCGCCCCTTGACCAAGCAAATGTTATTCACCGAGAAGGAACTCTGCAGTGCCGTGTACTTGTATAACTTATTAAGTACGACCGACGCCATGGCATCACGCTTGATTTCGTACACGACCCGCATTCCTTTTCGGTCAGATTCGTCCCGGATTTCGGAGATGCCTTCGATTTTCTTATCGTTGACCAACTCGGCGGTTTTTCGCACCATATCGGCCTTGTTGACGAGGTAGGGAATTTCTTCTACGATGATGACCTCTCTACCAGTCTTGGTTTCTTCGATGCGCGCTCGGCCGCGCACCACCACACGGCCGCGGCCCGTATGGAAAGCTTCGTGCACGCCTTCCACACCATGAATGATGCCGCCGGTTGGGAAATCCGGTGCTTTCACGTGCTCCATTAGCTCGTCAACTGTGATGTCGATGTTGTTGATGTACGCGATGGCACCGTCAACGACCTCACTGAGGTTATGGGGTGGCATGTTGGTGGCCATCCCTACCGCAATACCCGAAGCGCCGTTCACCAGGAGATTCGGGATCTTGGAGGGCAGAACGGTGGGTTCGTTCAGACTCTCATCAAAGTTGGGACGGAAATCAACCGTCTCTTTGTCAAGGTCGTCGAGCATTTCCTCGGCGATCTTGCGGAGGCGGGCCTCTGTGTAACGCATCGCTGCGGGATTATCGCCGTCAATGGAGCCAAAGTTTCCCTGGCCATCGACCATGGGGTAGCGCAAGGACCAGTCCTGTGCCATGCGGACCATGGTATCGTAAACTGAGCTGTCGCCATGTGGGTGGTATTTTCCAAGCACCTCCCCTACAATTCTCGCGCTTTTCTTGTATGCTCGGTTAGAGAGCACCCCAAGATCGAGCATTCCATAAAGCACGCGCCGGTGAACGGGCTTTAACCCGTCCCGAACATCGGGTAGTGCACGTGAGACAATGACGGACATCGAGTAATCGATGTAGGCCGACTTCATTTCTTCCGCAATGTTGATTTGGACTATTTTTTCTCCTTCTGCCATCGTGTCAGTGGTTGCTAATTCGGTGCAATTCGCCTCTTCTCAATCTGCAAACGAAAATACGCAGATAAACCAGCAATAGCGGGTTTTTCAAGCCTCCACTTACCCACAAAACTCCCCAATGTGCTGTGGATAAACCATGCCTTTGGCAAGATGTTTGTTGTATTGGGATTGTAGTTTAGAAACGTCGAAGAGGTCTCACTTGAGGAGTCGCTTCTAAACAGACAGAAAACAGAATTTCAAGCAACATGGACGCTAAATTTTCGCCGAGGGTAAAAGACGTCATCACTTACAGCAGAGAGGAGGCGCTGCGGTTAGGGCATAATTACATTGGAGTCGAGCACCTCATGTTGGGCATTATCCGTGAAGGAGAAGGAACGGCAGTGCGCATCTTGGAAGGGTTGAACGTCGACCTGCAGAAGATGCGCAAAGCACTTGAAGGGAGCATTCGACCAACGGCCGGATCCTCAGTTGGAGCAGGCAACATCCCCCTCGTAAAGCAGGCGGAGAAAATTTTGAAAATCACGTACCTCGAGGCGAAGATTTTCAAATCCAACTTGATTGGAACAGAACATCTGCTTTTGAGTATTTTGAAAGACGAGGATAACGTAGCTACAAAGGCCCTTTCTGCCTTTAACATCGACTACGATGTAGCGAAAGAGGAATACGAGAGCATGATGGACAACTCGAAGGAAGGCCAAGCGAATCCGGCTCCTCGAGCAGAGGCGGCTGATTATGGAGAAGAAGAAGGCGGAAGTGATCCCCTAGGTAGTTCCGGTGGAAGTTCCGCGAGAAAAGTGGACCCCAAGAGCAAAACGCCTGTCTTGGATAACTTCGGTCGAGATTTGACGAAGATGGCCGAGGAAGGCCGTTTGGATGCCATTGTGGGACGCCAGAAAGAAATCGAACGAGTTTCTCAGATCCTTTCCCGTCGCAAAAAGAACAACCCCATCCTCATTGGTGAGCCAGGGGTTGGTAAAAGCGCCATCGCCGAAGGGCTGGCCTTACGCATTGTCGAAAAGAAGGTGAGCCGCGTTTTGTTCAATAAGCGCATCGTGACGCTAGATGTCGCATCCCTTGTTGCGGGAACGAAGTATCGCGGGCAATTTGAAGAGCGCATGAAGGCCGTGATGAATGAACTGGAGAAGTCGCCCGACGTGATTTTGTTCATTGACGAGATTCATACCATTGTTGGTGCGGGCGGAGCAAGCGGCTCCCTAGATGCTTCGAACATGTTTAAGCCGGCACTTGCCCGCGGCGAGATTCAATGCATCGGAGCCACTACCTTGGACGAATATCGCCAGCACATTGAAAAAGATGGTGCCCTCGAGCGCCGCTTCCAAAAGGTACTGGTCGAGCCTACATCCATTGATGAAACTGTTCAAATCCTGAACAATATCAAGGACAAGTATGAGGAGCACCACAGTGTGACCTATACGCCGGAAGCCATTGACGCGTGCGTGACCCTTACTGCGCGTTACATCACGGATCGGCACCTTCCCGACAAGGCGATCGATGCCATGGACGAGGTGGGTTCCCGCGTTCACTTAAACAATATTAATGTCCCCGATGAAATCGTTCAGATTGAGGAGGAGATTGAAAACATCAAGGAGGAAAAAGTTAGGGTGGTTCGTTCGCAACGCTATGAAGAAGCCGCTCGGTTGCGGGATACGGAGCGAACGCTGAATGATAAGCTCGAAAAAGCCAAGCTCCAGTGGGAGGAGGACAGCAAAAACAAGCGGGTGACCGTTACCGTTGATCACGTGGGCGACGTCGTTGGTATGATGACGGGTATCCCCGTGCAGCGCATTGCTGAGAAGGAGTCGGGACGCCTCGCCCGCATGAACGATGATTTGCAAGGAAAGGTCATTGGCCAAGAGGATGCCATCGTCCGTGTAGCGCGCGCCATCAAGCGTAACCGGGCGGGATTGAAGGATCCCAACAAGCCCATTGGCTCGTTCATTTTCCTCGGCCCAACCGGTGTTGGTAAAACGCAACTGGCGAAGATACTCGCACGGTTCATGTTTGATTCGGAAGAGTCGCTGATTCGCATCGACATGAGCGAATACATGGAGAAGTTCGCCATCAGCCGCCTCGTTGGAGCCCCTCCCGGTTACGTGGGGTATGAAGAAGGTGGTCAGCTCACCGAAAAGGTGCGGCGTCACCCCTACTCCATCGTTCTTCTCGACGAGATTGAGAAGGCGCATCCAGATGTGTTCAATCTTTTGTTGCAGGCCTTGGACGATGGTCAGATGACGGACAGCTTGGGCCGAAAGATCGATTTCCGCAATACGATCATCATCATGACATCCAACATTGGTGCACGCCAGCTAGCCGAATTCGGCACGGGCGTTGGATTTGGAACCTCTGCGCGCATGGAGAATGAAAACGCCGACCGTGACGCAGTCATCCAGACAGCATTGAAGCGTGCATTCAGCCCTGAATTTTTGAACCGAATTGATGATGTGGTGGTATTCAAGAGTCTTGATCGCGATCACATCCACGCCATCATTGATTTGGAACTGAAAGCTCTTATTGATCGCATCGAAGGCCTGGGTTACGGCATCGAGGTGACTAAAAAAGCCAAGGATTTCCTTGTTGAACAAGGCTACGATGAGAAGTATGGTGCACGGCCACTGAAGCGTGCCATCCAAAAGTTCATCGAGGACCCCTTCGCGGAGGAAATCATAAACGCACAAATTGAAGAAGGCGACTTGCTCAAAGCGGATTTCAAAAAAGGCGCCAGTGAATTGAAGATATCTGTGGTCAAAGGCGGGTTTTTGTCCATGCCAGAGGGTGCTCAAGAAGCGCTGAAGGACGATGCTGTCTCCGAGGAAAGCACATCGGATGAGGAAGAAGGCTGATTGGTGGTCTCAGGTGTTTGAGTGGTTCAGCAACCGCTATGTCTTGACTGTTGCTGTAGGTTTGGTCTGGGTCACCTTCATTTCTGAAATCGACTTGATCTATTTAGCCAAGAGCCAAATGGAGTTGAACCGGCTTGAGAACCAGGTAGCCCACTACGAGCTTGAAATTGACGCCACGCGCAATCAATTGATCGACCTGACCTCCAATCCCGAGCGTTTGGAACGGTTTGCACGTGAGAAGTATTACATGAAACGGGACAACGAAGATTTGTTCCGCATCGTTGAGAAGGAGCCCGCTAAAAGCCCAAATACGCACTAAGGGCACCGAAAAATGCGGGCACGACCTGTGGTGCTGTCGCTACGGTGAAGAGCAATCCATACAAACCGCCCCATAGGTGGGCATC
>CALGDB010000123.1 GCA_937884175.1 uncultured Flavobacteriales bacterium | reverse complement strand
CTCGCAGTAATCCAACTTCACCTCGAAGGATTTGTTAAGTGTATCGCAGGCATTGGCCAGTGTTACTTCATAAATTCCTTGACGAGCAATCCGAATGGCTGGTGTGGTTTCGCCGTTGCTCCAGTTGTAAGCGATGGGAAAAAGGTTATCGGGATTTTCAGCACTTACGACCACGGATTCACCTTCGCAGAAAGACAGTGGTTCCACGATATCGACGAACAGATCGGCGGCACGGTCCACCGTGACTTCGTCTGTCCACAAGCAGCCGTTCCAGTTCACCAAGGCGCTGTAGGTGCCGGGTGCATTAGTGGTCAGGGTGGGTTCGTAGTGCGCAAGGTTCCAGCTAAATGTCGCATCCTCTGGCAGCGGGTAGATGTAAATGTATGCTTCCTCATCCGGGCAGAGCATTTGGTCCGCTCCAAGGTCAAATACCGGCAAGGCTTGAATGTTCACGGTGACGGCATCGGTGGACGAGCAGCCGTTTTCGGTAACGGTTACGCTGTACGTTCCGGCTGTTGAAACCTCGATGGTGGGAGCGTCCGTACCAGTGGACCAAGCAGTCGCATCGGCTGCGGGTAGGCCGGTGTTGAGCAACAAGTTTTCCCCGTCGCAGATGGTCTGATCCGCACCCTAGTCGAAGACGGGAACAGGCACGTTTTGGATGGCCACACTCGTCTCGTAGAGGCAACCTTGAACAGGGGTGACCAAGGTGTATGTGCCGGGGCTGTATATCCACGTGCCGGACCCGGTATCGCCGTTGCTCCATTGGTATTCCGGCGCCCCAACATTGGAGGCTAACCAAGTGCTGTCGCCGTTGCAAAGTGGGAGCGATGCCGGCAAGCCCGTGTTAAACACCGGCGCGTAGTCGATTACGATGGTGTCGCGCTCCACGCACGCACCTATTGTAACTTCAGCGATGACGGTGGCGTCTTCGTCGAGCACGGTCCAGCTCGAGCTGTTGCCTTCTGGACTTCCGTTGATCCACCATTCCGTTTCTGCGGTGGTGTATCCACTCGCTAATACGACTTCTTCTCCATCACAGGCGACGGCATCCGGACCGAGGGAGATGCCGGTATTGGCGGAAGGACTCACCGTTACTTCATCGGTAAATACGCAGCCGTCAACTGCCAATTCGACGCTGTAGGAGCCAGAGCTGTTTACCCATTGCGCTGGCCCGTCAACGCCGTTGTTCCAGGTGTAACCATCGGCTCCGGAAGCAGCTACCAGCGACAGGCTGTCGTTCAAGCACAAATCCAATACATCGGGCAAGCCGCCATCAAAGAAGGGGACGTGGGTGACTTCCAACGTATCCCATTCGACACATTCGCCGATACTGATTTCAGCGATGATCAAGTCAGCTGAGGCATCGACCGTGGTACTCGCGGCCTGGGTGCCGCTGGCATCGCCGCCGCTAATCCATGTTGTAGCACCTGCGGGGTATCCGCTGGCGAAGGTCACTGATTCGTTCGCGCAAAGCAGTACATCGGCGCCAAGGTCCACGCCTTGGTTCGGCGAATATTCGACATCGAGGTCGTAGGTATACGCGCAATTCGGTGTAGTGATTTGAACGCTGTAGTTCCCGGCTTGGCTGACGTCAAGGGCATTGGCCGTTGTTCCATCGTTCCACAACCACGATACGGTTCCATTGGACCAACCATCATCAACCGCTCCCAAGGTTTCCACCTCTTCCAAGCAGAGCACAACGGGGTTTTCTTCCCATGTGACCACATAGGAGGGGTGGTGACTGAGTTCAATCTCGTCGCTCGCAGTACACCCCGAGAGCTCCCATTCTAACGTGAGCGTTCCGGTCTCAGCCGTGGTGTAGGTCGCTGTGCCAGGAAGACCATTCCAAGCAAACGACAGGTTGGGGTCAAAGCTGGAGTAATCAAAGCTGACCGATTCGTATGGACAGGTGGTCTGATCGTCACCGAGGCTGATCTCAGGAAGGGTGACGCCGATGACGTCAACGCTTTCAGTCGCCGTGCAACCGCTGGTGGTTTCTTCCAACGTCAAAGTATATGTTCCAGGGGCATTCGCGGTGAAGGTTTCGCCTGTACTGCCATCATCCCAAACGCCTGTGATTCCCGATGGCCAAGGGCCGCTGTTTAATTCAACGGCGTTGCCATCGCAAACGATTGTATCGAGGGGAAGATTTGTTTCTGGGAGTGCGGAGACACTGACTTCCACATCAAGAGTGAATTCATCCTCGCATACGTCCTCGTAAGTGACGGTGTAGGTTTGGCTCTGGTCCAAGGTGGCAATTACCGTGTTACCATTTGTGCTAGACAAGCCAGTTGATGGTGACCAGACGGGATTGAGCGCATGATCCGATAGTGTCAATTCTACAGGCTCACCTGCGCACACGGCAGCCGCTGGTGCAATGACGTCTTCCACTACCTCCCAGTTGGCATTGCACACACGGTGCAGATTATCTAGCCCACCGGTCGCTGCAGTGAATCCCCACTTTACTTCGTTTGTACCGATGATCCCTTCGATATCGACGACTTCAGATAACCGTTCCACGCAATTCCAATACACTTTCATCATTTGCGTGCTAGCATTGTAGGTCACCCGAAGGGCGTATTCAGTATTGTTTTCGATATTACCGAAAGAGGTCAATGCAGGAACGGGACCAGCTAGCGCATTCCCAGAGTTGTGGTTGACCGCTCCATCACGGTGGATGGCGAGGTGATCGTACCAAGGATCTCCATGATTGTTGCCTTGGTAGGTATCCATTTGAACACCAATACTTGGTTCAATTCTTGTTGCGGCATTTCCACCGTAACCCATTCTTCCACCATTTCCTCCTAGAACAGACGCATCCGAACTGCGAATGACAAATACCATTCCATCCGCGCCGCTGTTATTCGTGCCGAGGTACACGTCTGCAGTCATCTCCCAGCTCTCAGACACATCGACGGTCCCAAAGTACCAGACTGAACCACGTTGATTATTGGAATTATTTGTTAGGCGGTAACAGCCCCCTCCGAGGTTTTGTGCATCCCCGTGCGTTATGCCCAATTGCGCTGTACTGACCAAGGCTGTGGTGGTGAGGGTAAGGAAGAATAACGCCCGAAATAACCACTTGAATGCCATGTAATTCATATTGCAATTTCGTGATTTATAGGTAAAATTTCCTATCACAACCATCTGCCTGAATTTTCAGTTCTTTGCTTAAGACAAAAAAGATCTTCTCCATGCGGTCCCTGATTCTACTCATCGTTGCGGTTATGACATCGACTTTCAGTTCGGCGCAAACAATTGCCCCTGTCGAATCAACAGATCCCTCGTATGTCCGACTGGTCATGTTTGACGGAACCTCCCGAATGGGGGAATTGATTGAATCCAGCGATTCGGAGATTGTGATTGAAACAATGCAGTTGGGTGTGGTGCGCGTACCCAAGTACTTGGTGAAGGGCATGTCAACCCTTGCTGCGCGGGAATACGAGCTGCTGGCTCAGGCGTTTCAAGGACGTGAAATGGCTCTTAATCCGCAGTCAAGCCGCTACTTCTTCGCGCCTTCGGGCATTCAACTCCGGCGAGGTGATGGGTATTTTCAATCCAACATTGCGCTGAATTCGGTGAGTTTTGGGGTGACCGAAAACATCACAATCGGTGGTCTTCTGTCATTTGTCGGCGCCGGAGGATCCGTCAAAATCGGAAAGCAGTTGAGTCCAAATACCTACGCATCATTTGGCGGCATCGGTTTCATGGATTACTACGGCAATTTCGATCGGCCCATTGGGTTGGTGTTTGCCAACATGACCTGGGGAACAGAGGACCGCAACATCACCGTCAACATCGGCACAGGAACCAAAATAGAAGACGGATTGGGCGGGGTTTATTCGTGGACAGTCACTGATTCCACGGAGTCTTATTGGAGTCCCGGATTGTATTCCTACGAATACAGATTAACGGAATACGACCAGCATTGGGTCCGACCTCTGCTTGTTAATATTAGCGCGATGAATCGCATTTCAGAAAACCGCTGGTTCATCACGGAGAACTACTGGGTGCGAAATTTGCGCTATACCACACTGATTACTGGCGGGAACCTCACGTCTTTCATCGTACCTGACGATGACGGTTTTAATCCCCAGTCCGACGGGTTTGTCATCCTCTCGATGGGCATCCGCAACCTGAGCACGCGCAACGGTTGGCTGTGGGATTATGGCATGGTGGGTGTGCTGGGCGGAGACTTCGGGTTTGCGGCGCCGTGGGTGTCGGCGACCTTAGCCTTTTAGCGGTGAAGAGCTAATTCGACGTTCAGAGAGAAGATTTCCAACCCCGCCGGAAGGAGATCAATTCTTAATACCGCCGGCGATTCAGCCGCCGTGCTGAACGATTAGCTTTTCTCGGATTGACCCGGAGTGGAAGATGTAGACTCCTTCGGGCCAATTTCTTAGGTCGACTATTGCGACGCCGTCGGCTCCAGCTGTCGTGGTTTGAACTAGATCTCCATGTGCACTGAAGGCGCGCACTATTGCGCCGGGTTGGACCTGAATGATCGCCCGTTCATGGGCTGGGTTGGGGTAAATGACCGGCCGGCTGATTTCCAGCGCCTCAACGGCCATGGTGCCAAGCCCCTCCACATATGTTTCTTCCGCTGTTACGGTGCAGCCATCAAAGAACACTGTCGCCGAGTAGTTTCCGGAAAATTCTGGCCACCAGCCGTTACCCATGCCCACCGTGATGCCATCCAAGTGCCAAGCGATGGAATCTGCATAAGGAATATTGCTTGTGTTCACTGACAAGCCGGCGTCTCCGGCTTCAATGGCGGCGCTCGCATTCTCCGGACAAGGGATAAAATGTGCTTGGTACAGGTCGTCCGTGAACAGCGGTATGGTGTTCAGTTTGGTGAATTGCTCCATGTCTCCGGTGGCAATATGCTGGTTGGTTTCCCATTTTTCAAAGAGGTAGCCGGGCTGGGCGATAGCTTCAATTTCGACGGGAACATTCTCGAAGTAGATTCCGTCCCACGGAAGTGGACCGGGAGTGATCGTATTAATGCGCACCAAACCAGACATTGTGGGGACCACATCTAGTGAGCATTCGTAAGGGTTGGGTAAATTGAAACTCTGCATCAGGTGGTTGCGCGACGTATTCACCCTGCTTTGGTTGTGGGTCACCATCGCATTAACGCTATTCAGCCACGACCCCATCGATGGTGGTGAATCCCACCGGTCGATGTGGTGGGGCATGGCTGTTTCGATGGCGTCAACCGCAATGTTGGTCTCGACGGAAAAGGCCCACGGCTGAAAAATGGTATTCACGAGGTCAGCATACCTGTTGATGAAGCGCCTCCGGAAAGGAGCGTTGTTCAAGACGTGGTCGAACAACTCACTATGTACGCTGGGAAATCCGGGGTTGCGTGCCGACTCGATGTAATTGTCATAGATACTGCCGCCAAAGAAGCCAAAACCTGCATCGGTATCGTAGAGTAAGTAGGTCCAGCGGCCTTCGGAAGAGGGGCGGAAGACTTTGGTGTTGTTCAGGCCCCAAGCGATGCCCATCCAATCCATATTTTGGATGTACGTCTCAAAAACGAAGTAATCAATGTAATTGTCGACATCGAAAAGCGACTCGAACACCGCCAAGAAGGATGAGCTCATGGTCGAGGTGGACTGCAACACGTTAACGTCTGTGTAGAAGGCATCGTCGGACCCTGCGAGCGCTCCTTGAGGGCCGATGAGGTCCACGTCATCGGTGGACACGTTATAATCGTAGGCGATACTGTGTTCGTCGTACTTCTCACGTGCACCGTACAACCCCCAGTATTCGCCGTTCAGGTACAGGTGTGCCGGTTGCCAAGCTCCCGCAACAACATGAGTCCGCATCGCTAGACGGTTTATCAAGGCATCCTGCATTTTGGTCGCCCAGGTGTGCTGCCCACCGTTCCGCAGGTTGATGTTGTTGAAGGTGACGCTTTCGGGTTTATCGGGAAACAGCGGCCACTCCAAGTTACCGGTGTATTCGTTTTTGAAATCCAACCGGAACGATCGCTGTGGCTCTGCCCGCGACCAGCCGCCGTGGATTTCGAGGTCCATGTTTTCGCGTAGCTGCAGCGTGCCGTCGGCATCAAAAAACTGCATGCGGGCAAACCTGGACCAGGGCTCCCAGAAGTTAGCGCCAAAGTGGGGATAATCGTTCGCCGCATTGGGTCCCATGACGTAGATGCCGGTGTCCCAGTTCCAAAGGTCGTCTTCATTCACGAGGATGGAGAACGTCGGAATGTCCGGATCAAATTCATCGATGATGTAGACCTCATCTTGCACATCGCTCGGCAACTCTTCGTTTCCGTCGTCCCAGACCCGAACGCTCAAGCAGGTGGTCGCATCGAAGACCAAGCCACCATCAGGAAAGACCGGGGACGAAGCAGTGGGGAGGTCCCCGTTGGTGGTGTAGCGTGCGGTGTAGCTATCGGTTGTCCCCGCAATACCTACCGCGAGTTCACCGTCGTACCAACCCGAAGGAACGGTCAGACTCGGTGCAGAAGCGATACCGGTGTAGCACACCGTTCCTTGATTGGCTTCACCCGGGGTGGGCGCGTCGAAAATGCACCAGTCCTCGGTCTCGCCCTCGAGGCGTCCCACCGAGTACCCTGCTTCCAGGTCGGGGTGGATTGGCAGGGCATCGACTACGTCGCCATTGGCATTGCTGAGCACGACAGACTCGCCGGTGCTGAGTTGGAATGGCACGTGGATGTAGCCATCAAATTCCGGCCACCACGCTGGGGGCTGCGACCAACTTTCGAGGGCGCCATCTTTACGGGTCAATCCCAAAAACGGGCGGATGCTCAAATCCGATGACTCTGCATTGAAGTTGTGCACTTGAACCGAAAACACGTTGGTACCCTCGACCAGCCAGGGTTCGAATTCATCGGCATTCCAAATCCATTGTTCGGGCTGACCGCCGGCGTAGAGCACCGCTTCGATGTACGAAGTGGCAAAATCCCCGGCGACGCCCGCGACGCCAGCCATGTTGAACGAACGGGCGATTTCAATGCCATTCAAAAAAGCGATGAACCCGTCGTCGTAGTCGATTCCAAGGGACAAGTAGCCGTAATCTTCGGTGGCTGCCACATCGAATTCTTTCCGCAGGAAGATGCAGTCGGCATTGGGAACGATGGTCACATCGTCGTTGTCTCCGTATCCAAAACCACCCGCTCCGGTGAACCAAGAGGAGGCATCAAAACCCGGTAACCGCCAATCGTCGGCAAAGGGGGGCGTCGGCACGATGTACTGCCATTGATCGCCTTCAACGGCTGGACAGCGCCAGTTTTCAGGCAGGTAGTTGCGGTCTTCGCCGGAAGCGAGGATCAGGAGCCGTTCGCCAGCATCCAAGGTGATGTTAGGCAACGGTACCGCACCGTTCGTACCGAAACCGTCATTGAGCATGAAACTGCCCAATTCGATCCCTTGTCCGCCGTCGTTTCGCAGCTCGATCCAATCCGATGCATCGCCCTGGATGTCAGCAACACCATTGTGGGCAGAAACCTCCGAAATGACCAATTGCGCGTCTGCCGTTTGCTCCGCTAGCAAGCCAGTAGACAGCAGTAAAATCCTCAACCATTGCATGGAAGAAAGATACGCCTTACGTGGATTGGATGGGAGGTGGGAGTCAAATTTTGGGAACAGGCAGGTGTGCAGGGTTGTTAAACACGACCATTAACTTGGTATTTTCAGCCCCATGCATTGCTTTCAAATCATGGTCGTTCTTTCATTGTTGGCTTTCAGTCTGCCTGCTTGTTTTGACGGAGATGGAGAACGCCAAGAATACTCTGTCGATGGGCCGATGCTGCAGGTATTGGGGACTCTTCAGGACGGCGGTGCGCCCCACATCGGGTGCAACCGACCGTGCTGTCGCAACTTGTTTTTGCGGCCGGCGACGGACCGGAAAGTCGTGTGCCTTGGAGTGACGGACACCAACGCTGACGGTGAACGCGTCGGGGCCATGTTCGAGGCGACCCCAGACTTTACGTCTCAACTTCAGGCCTTCCAATTCGCCCAGGACATCCCGCTCGACCGGTTGTCTTTGTTTTTGACCCATGCCCACATCGGCCACTACAGCGGGTTGATGTTCTTGGGGCGCGAAGCATTGGGGGCGAACAATGTGGACGTTTGGGCGATGCCCCGCTTGCGCGAATTCTTGACCACGAACGGTCCGTGGAGCCAGTTGGTAGAATTGGGGAATATCCGGTTGAACAGCCTGACTGAGCTGCAGCCCGTTTCTATAGGTGAATCCGTTCGTGTCGTTCCCCTTCGCGTTCCGCACCGGGACGAATTCTCTGAGACCGTGGGTTACCGGATCAAAGGTCCGCACCGTGCGGTATTGTTCATACCGGACATCAATAAATGGGAGTTGTGGGAGCGTACCCTCGAAGAGGAGCTTGCGAAGGTGGATTACGCTTTCCTCGATGCTACGTTTTACGATGCAGCGGAGGTAGGTTACCGAGACATGGCGGAAATCCCGCATCCGTTCATGGTGGAGTCCATGGAGCGCCTCGCGGGGTTGCCTTCAACCGAAAAAACCAAGGTACACTTCATCCACCTCAACCACACCAACCCGTGCTTGGACACCACGTCACAGGCGTACCGGACGGTGGTGGCCTCTGGTTTTCAAGTTGCTCGCTTCGGACAAACCCTCCCTTTGTGAGATAAGCGTTTTTATTGACTTACATTTTTTTAATTTGGAGCGTAATTCAATGTGCTGTGAATCAATGGTATAATCGGTTAATGTTGGCATTCAATGGGTTGCTGCTCCTGTTGAATCCTCAGGTGTCCTATGGGCAATCCATCAGCGATTGCGAGGGGGCCATCACGTTGTGCGGCGATTTTTACACCGAGACGGATGCTTCATTTAACACAGGCGCGGTATACGAGTACACCGGCATCTGCAACCAAAGCCTCGAGCAAAGCAGCGTTTGGTACACGTTCACGGTCCAAGCAGACGGATTATTGAGTTTCATCATTGATCCGCTGAATCCCATGGACGATTACGACTGGGGCTTGTTCGATATCACCTCAGGGGGGTGCGAAGGGATTAGCTCGCAGTTGCTGTCGCCGGAGGTGGGTTGCAATTCGTATGGCGTTGCACCGCCAGAGCCCAACGGCGCCACGGGCATCTCCACGGCCAACGGCGGAACCGGCAATTCAAACGGTCCGGGGAACTTGAACGGCCCGCCTTTCAATGCGGATCTGCCGGTGGAGGCGGGAGAGACCTATGCCTTGGTCGTGATGAATTGGACCAACTCCTTAGAGGGATATGCCATCGACTTTGGCCAATCCACGGCGAGTTTGTATGACGAGGCATCACCCTCTATTGATAGCGTGGAGGTGATGAATTGCGAGAACACTGCTTTGCGCGTGTTCCTGAGTGAATTTGTGGACGATGCGACGGTGACGGTAGAAGATTTTGAACTCATAGGTCCGACTGGATTGGTGCACGAATTTTCCACGGTAACGGCTGTCAATCTGATCAATGGATTCAACCAGGTCTTCGAGTTGGATGTGGCTGACCCCATTGAAATTTCAGGCCTTTATGAACTCCACCTCACGAACGAAGCGGCTTCAATTTTGGATGCATGCGGAAACATGGGAGAAGGGTTCATTGGGGTGGAACTTACGGTGTTAGAACCGCCGTTGGGGTGGGATGCCATCGAGGTCCTCGTTTGTCCTGACGATGCCGCCAACCTGTCGGTGAATTCCGTCGTTCAGCAGCCGGAAAACACCCCCTACACGTACGTCTGGTCGTGGGACATGGCCGGCGCACCCTTCGTCGGCACAGGGCCCGGGTTGGAGAGCCTGGGCGATGGCTACTACGAAGTGGTCATGACGACATCTCCGGCGTGTTTTTCAGCCACAGGAGTGTTCCAAGTGGTAACGGAGGAATGCAGTTTGACCATCCCCAATGTCATCACGCCGCTCAACGGCGATGCGGTCAACAACGCCTTCCTCGTGGATGGGCTGGATGCATACCCCGGCAGCTCGATCCGCATCTACAACCGGTGGGGCGACTTGCTGTTTTCCTCCAACGATTTCGGGGCCACAGCTGGATGGGACCCCAGCGCTGAGGAGGCCGCTGAAGGCACGTACTACTACGAATTGAGCATACTCCGTGGGCAGGACGAACTCAGTGTCATCACCCTCGAGGGCGAAACGCTGTACCCGCCGAACGGCAACCCGGTGCTCACGTTGACCGGATCGTTGAGTTTGCTGCGCTGAATTAGCGAATGATCAACCGCGCAGGCAGGCTTTCGCCGTACTGCACGAGGTAAACCCCAGGATTCAAGTGACCGATGTCGAGGCGTGCGGTCTGCGCCGTGATCTGGCGCTCCAACACCAAACGGCCACTCGCGTCCCGCAGCTGGAGCCATGCGCCTGTTGTGTCCTCCACCGCTACAGTCAGTTGATCTGCCGCCGGGTTCGGATACAGGGTGCATGCTGTCTGCATCGTCGCCGCTTCAGTGATGCCGACGCCCATGCCGTTCAACAATCCAGTGAATTCTTGGTAGTACAGGTTCGCCACGCGCTCGTCGTGAATGACCAGCGTGTTCTCGTCATTGGTGGTCTCGGCCGTGGTGGACCAGTTGTGCGAACCGGTGACAACCGTCGGATCCGAAAGGGCTTGGCTGTGGTCGACAATGGCGTATTTGTGGTGGAGCTGGCCGGAGATACCTTGGTGCGAGTAAATCTCAATGCCCGCATCGAGCAATGTTTCGTACTCCGAGCCGGTGTCGTTGATGTTCTCCATTGCACCGACTGGATTGATAAACAAACTCGATCCTGCGTCCACAACGGCCGCCCCCAGATCATTTCGCGTAAAGCTCAATACAGCGAAGTTCAAGTCGTAGTCCGTTGACTCGATGGCGTCGAGGATGGCAGAAGTCGTTCCGTCGGTGGGTGAGAAGTACAACTCCACGGGGCTGCCTCCGATGAGGAAGCGACGAGGCGTGTTGATGGACTTGGATGCACCGAACTTAGCGTTTGCAGGGTCAGGCTCCATACCCGTAGATCCCCACATCTCTTCGAATTCTAAGGTGTACGCACGGGCCAAACTCTGGTCTCCCAAGATGATGACGTTGTTGGGATCGGTGTTGAGGTTGCCGGTGGTGAAGTTCGTCGAACCGGTGAGGACGAATGCGTTCTGCGCGTCTTCGCGGTCGCCCACGATGAACTTGTTGTGCATGCCGCTGCCCGTGCCGTCCGTACGGAAATGGATGGGCATGCTGTCGTCGATGGCGCTTAAGCCGAGATTGGCATTCTGTCCTTCGGCGATGTAACGCACCTGCACGCCGTTGGCAATGGCCGTGTTGATGGCCTGCTCGATGGCAGAGTTGTTGATGTTGTACGCTGCGATGTCCAGCGTGTTTTGCGCCGAAGTGATGTAGGCCGCGATGGTATCGTTGGTGTTGGTGCCCAAGGCTTGAGCCTGCTCAATGGTCGCAACGCTGTTGTCCACCTGGGTGGTGAAGTAGGCGCGGATGTAACCAGGCGACTCCGAAACGGTCGCGTACGGGCGGATGGTCGAAGCGGTCGAATCTTCGCCCGCAATTGAAATAACGCGGGCGTAGTAAATGGTGCCTGGCTCGAGGCCTTCCACGGTCACTTGGTGTTCCAACACTTGCATGTCATCGACCACCTCCATGCCGAGGTCGGGAGTGAGTCCGTACTCCAAGTGCGAATCACCCAGCACGTCCGTGTTCCACACGAGAGCGAAGCTGGTGGTGGTGATGTTGATTTGGTCCACTTGGGTGCTCAAGTTGATGGCGGACGTAGGAACTAGGTCCCCGCTGCCGCGTGGCAGCAATTGGTAACCGCCCACCCCGTCGAACGTAAACTGGGAAACCACGCCGTAGAGGTCTACTTCGCCTGCGGGCAGCACCTGCCCAACGAGTTCGTTGTCATTGCGCACGTAGATGATGCCGTCCTCGCCAGCGGCTGTAAAACTGAAGGTGCTGTTGCCGGTGATCATCGTGCCGCCGTTGGTGAACACGACGTCCGGGATGTACGCCAACTCGCCTTCCATGCTTTCGTTCATGTCATTCGGCGTAATGGTCTGGAAAGCAGGCAATTCGTTACCGGTCGAAAGGACCGTGACATCGGTAATGCCGTCGGGACCTACCTCAAGGAGTCCGTTGTATTCGCTAAGCGCTCCGGTCATGGTCAATTCGTCGCCGGGCTGCGGATCGGGCCAACCGTTTTGCATCCATTGCCCGCCGGGGTACAACGCGATGCCGGCGGTCTCATCTTGAAGGTAGCGGACGATGCCGAGGTTGCCGTCGGAGGTCACGATGCCCGTGACAGTGACGGTTTGACCGACGCTGTAATTGGTGCGTGCGTCGAGGATGTCCGTTTGGCCCCAAGCGGTGAATGCCGAGAGGCAGAGGAGGGAGGTCAGGAGGTTTTTCATGCGGTTCTGCGTTAGAATCGGATGCGGATGCTGAGGTTGGTGCGGAAGCCGTAGCCCATGTACACACTGGCCGATCCGGCATCGAAGTTGTTTTCACTGAAGGCGTATTTGCGGTCGGGATCGGTGAAGTACCACTCGCCGTACGCATCGTTGTTTTGGGCGTTGCTCAGGTAAACGGTATTCAAAATGTTGAACGCGCTCAGGCGCACGTCCATGTTCGTCTCGTTCACGGTGAAGTTATAACCGGCGTGGAGGTCGAGGAGGCCGTACGTCGGAATTTGCCAGGACTGGCGGCCCTCGTTTTCGCCGTTCAAGCTGAAGGGGTCAAAATCCGCATAGTGGCGGCTGAACACCGTGTAGCGTGGCTTGATGTAGATGTTCTTGTAGCTGTACTTCAACGAAACGCTGTACTGGCTTTGTGGCGAATCGCCTACCGACACGCCTTCCGCGTTGTACTGCACCACGGCCGGATTGCCCTCGGCGTCGATGTAGGGGAGGTTGCTGTCATCATCCAGCAATACGAGGCTGTCCTCGGAGCTGGTCCAGCGCCAGTCGCCCAGGCTGATGTACCCTTCTAAGGTCAGCGATGGGTGTGCCCGCCATGCGACATCGGTTTCAATTCCTTTGTGCAGTGCACTCATCGAGTTCACGTTGGCGCGAACGATATCGCCTTCGACGGTTTCGAAGCGGAGTAGCGATTGCAACGGGCGGTTTTGCCAATCCGTGTAGTAGGCGTTGACGTTCACGCTAAATGGGAACTTGCTGTAGCTGTAGCCCCATTCCACGGAATTGATGCGCTCGTTTTCGGTGTTCTCGACGAAGTTGTTTTCGAAGTCCACCACGTTGCGGAAGACCGGCGTTCGGTAGAGGTGACCGAGGTTGACAAACGTATTGGCGTACTCGCTCAGGTTGTAGTTGCCCCCGGTCTTGATGGTGTACCCCGGAATCCACTTCCAACCGCTCGTCGTGAACTGACCGTCTTCCCGGAGCTCGGCGAAGTAGTCCACGCTCTTGTACCCTTGGCTCACGGCACTGACATTGAGGAAGGCGTTCCACAGATACCCCTTGTACTCGAGTAATGCGAAGGCGCCGCCCCAACGCACAAACGCGTCGTTGTGGTAGCCGATTTTGTCCCCGACAAAGCGCATGTTCGTAGAAGCGTTGGCATTTCGGGTATCTACGAAGTAATCCCCGCCGAGCAAATCAAAAACTTCGGCGTAGTGTTCGCCTTGGTACGTGCGGAAATCAACCCCGCCCGACAGGGTCAACGACTCCGACGTTTCGTGGCGGAAGGTGGAGAGCACACCGTACCAGTAATGGTTGTTGAAGAGTTTGCGCAGGATGCGCCCGGACTTCAATAAAGAGTCGCTGTACGTTGGATCGATGGGCGGGCCGAACAGGCCACCGATGGTGTTGGAGTTGTAAAACTTCTGGAAGTCGACTTGCCCGTCGGGTGTGTAGTCACCACCGCCGAGGCTGTTTTCGAGTCGCGTCCCTCCTCCGTAGCCGTAACTCGCGTAGGCCATGTTGGAGATGTACAACTTGTCGGAGACGCGCCAGCTGTGCCGCAAGGAGAAGAGGGGCTTGTGGTACTTGTTCTGGCGCTCGTATAAGACCTCGTTGTTGAGCATGCCCCAGTGCACGTTGTAGTTATCGCCGTAGCTCACGAGGCCGGTCGTGTCGATGAAGTCCGTGGCGGTGACTTCCTCCTCGAAGTCGTCGGCTGAGTTGTACCCGTACAAGCCGTTCAGGCTGTCGTAGGCGGCCAGCTCTTCCTGTTGTAACAAGGTGCCGTCGTTGAAGATGGCGTCGTATGCCACGCTGTACCCGCGCAACCGTTCGTAGTCCGCCTCACTGCCCGTGAACAGCGATCGCGCAAAGTCCTTGTTGTGGGTGGCAATGCGCTGCTGGTAGCCGCGGGAGGCGTTCTCTGAAGGCGAACCGGTCGCGCTGATGGAAAGGGTGTGGTTGCCGAGGGCCTTTTGGATTTTCACGTAGTAGAAAAAGGCCCGGTTGTAATCCTGTTGGAAGTAGCCTTGGCGGTTTTGGAAGCTGCCGGCGAGGGTGTAGCCCCAGCCGCCGTCGAGCCGGCCGGAGGTGTGGCCCAAGGACGTTCGGGTGAAACCGAAGCTGCCAACCTCTTGCTTGACCGACGTCTTGCGCGAAGATTCAATGCCGGAGGTGACGATATTGACGGTTCCACCGATGGCAGGCAAGGCGAGCTTGGAGGCGCCGAGGCCGCGCTGGACCTGCATGGTTTGGGTCACCAAATCCAACCCAAACCAGTTGTTCCAGAATACCGCCCCGCTCTCCATGTCGTTGACGGGAATGCCGTCGACCAAAACCGAGACGTTCCGCTGCTTGAAGCCGCGGATGGAAATCGAAGGGCCGTTGTCGTCCGATCCCGCTTGAGTGGCATAAACGCCGGGCGTGCTGTTCAGGATCATGGGGATGGGCTGCGAGCCCAATTCCTCTTGAATCTGAACAGGTTTGATGTTTGAGAAAGCGACGGGCGTTTCGCGCTCAATGGCGACGTCGGCAATGACCTCGGCCTCTTGCAGGACGATTGTGCTCAGCTTGAAGTTGGCCTGCACTAGCGCACGGTCCACGGTGACGGAGCGGGTTTGGCTCTCGTAGCCGATGTATTGGACGGTGATGTCGTAGGCACCGTAGGGGAGGTCCAACGTGTACGCACCATCGAAATCGGTGGCCACGCCGGAGCCGTTCACCAGCACGCTTGCTTGGATGAGGGCCTCTCCGGTAATGGCATCCGACACCACACCGGTTATTTTACCGGTTTGCGCCAATGCCGCTGCGCTCAGCCATAGGGCCAAGCCTGCAATCGCCAATCGCCTCATCAATTGCTTATTGAATCACCACGCGGTGCGCGAAGGTGCGCCCTTCGGTGAGGTGGACGTTTACGAAGTAGGTTCCGCTCACGAGGTCGGTCAACGCAAATTCACGCACTGCTTGGGCCATGTTTTCATCACGCAGCAGCTGTCCGGTTGCGGAGTAGACGGTGACGCGTTGGATGGCTTCGGTGGCCGAGAGGGTTAAATTCCCGTCGGCAGAAGGGTTGGGGAATACAGCGGTCTCAACGGCTGGCAACTCTTCCATTTGGTTCGGGCTGCAGGCACAGCTGTGCATGCCGAGTCCATCCCAAGTGTTGACCACGAGGGTGTCCCACTCGAGGAAGGTGTTGAAGCTGACCGGAGGAACAGTAACGCCCTGCATCACATCGTACTTGCGGCGGAGCGTATGGTTCGAGGTCAACCAAGTGGCACCGTCGCCGATGTCGATGTAGCCGTTGGCTTCGTCGTTGGTCCATGCCACGCCGGGGTCCTCACCGGGCTTGCCAAAAATGTCCACCACGGTGGATTCGTTCTTGACCAAAACGAGTGCGTCATCGCCATTCATGTACGTTGGAGCGGGGTATGGGTTGTCCAATTGATCGGCATAGGCCTGCATCGCGGGATCGCAGGCCGGTGAAGTCGCGCCACCACCCAAATCCACGTCTTCGGTTTGGCCATTGACCAACACCCACGTGCCATGGGGTTCGATGGTACCGATGAGGTCGGTCCAATCCGTTGCAGTTCCTTCCCCGTTGCTCCAGCGTTGCAGCTGGTATGCAGAGAGGTCGATGGCTTCGCTGGTGGGGTTGTAGAACTCCACGCCTTTGTTGTTGCCCGTGCCTTCGCAGTACTCGGAAATGAAGATTTCAGTGCATTGCGCTTGCACCAGAGCGGGCAAGGTCAAGGCCAATGCCAATTGGAGGAAAGTGAATCGCATGTGATTTGGTGTTTGTGAAAATCGTTGCAATTTAACCGGGAATTGGCCAAAATCGATGAGAACAATTGAGTTTGAAGATGTGCGGGACCGGTGCCTGTCCAAAGCCCACGTCACCGAGGAATTTCCCTTTGACGAAAACACCTGTGTGTGGAAGGTCGCGGGCAAGGTGTTTGCCTTGGCAGATATCGATGCGTTCGACGGTGTTACGCTCAAATGTGATCCCGAATACGCGGTGGAATTGCGCGAACAGTTCACAGGCATTATCGGCGGCTACCACGCCAACAAAAAGCACTGGAATACCGTCCGGTCGGAAGCCGATGTTCCACGTGCATTGGTCCTCGGCTTGATTGACCACAGCTACGAACGGGTGGTCGCGGGTTTTTCACAAAAACAACGCAAGGCGCTCGGATTGCAAGGGCATTGATTATCCTTGTTGCATGGAGATTGCAGTACTGGATTGGGCCATCATTGGCGCTTACTTTTTGTTGGCACTCGGCGTCGGCATATGGGCATCGCGGGTCGTTGGAAACTCGGCAACGGGGTTTTTCCTTGCCGGCCGCAACATGCCCTGGTGGCTGCTGGGTATCAGCATGGTCGCGACCACGTTCTCGACCGATACCCCCAACCTTGTCACAGGCCTTGTTCGGGAGCAAGGCGTGAGCGGCAACTGGGGGTGGTGGGCCTTTTTGCTCACGGGCATGCTCACCGTTTTCGTTTACGCTCGGCTGTGGCGCCGATCGGGCGTGATGACGGACATTGAATTTTATGAGCTGCGCTATGGCGGCAAACCCGCTGCCGTGTTGCGCGGGTTCCGCGCGTTGTACTTGGGGCTGGTCTTCAACGTGCTCGTGATGGGGACCGTCTCGCTCGCCGCCATCAAATTGGGCGGCATTTTGCTGGGCTGGCCAGGTTGGCTCACCCTGCTTGTCACCGGCGCCATCACTTTGTTGTACAGTACACTCGGCGGACTGCGGGCGGTCATTCTCACTGACTTTGTACAATTCATCTTGGCCATGATTGGCTCGGTTTGGGCCTGCTGGTACATCCTGAACTTGGATGCGGTAGGGGGATTGGATGCGCTGTTGGCCCACGCGGACGTCGCCTCCAAAACAAACATGTTCCCCGGCATGGACGACCCGGCCCAATGGGTGCCGATCCTCCTCGTACCCCTCGCGGTGCAGTGGTGGGCGAGCTATTACCCCGGTGCCGAACCCGGCGGAGGTGGCTACATCGCGCAACGCATGTTCAGTGCCAAGGACGAGAGCCATGCGGTAGGGGCGACCCTGCTGTTCAATGTGGCGCACTACGCCCTGCGTCCGTGGCCGTGGATTTTGATCGCCTTGGCGTCGATCGTGGTGTTCCCCACGCTGGCGGATTTGCAGGCGGCGTTCCCCAACATTCCTGCGGACAAAATTGGCCACGACCTGGCCTACCCGGCCATGCTTTCCTTGCTGCCTGAAGGACTCTTGGGCTTGGTCGCGGCATCGCTGCTGGCCGCTTTCATGAGCACCATGTCCACCCAGCTCAACCTCGGTGCGAGCTACTTGGTCAACGACTTTTGGGTGCGCTTCATTCGACCGGATGCTACCGATGCGGAGCAGGTGCGTGCGGGCCGATTGGCGACCGTGGTTTCGTTGATGCTCGGCAGCGGGCTCGGTTTGCTGCTGACGGATGCTGGGCAAGCCTTCAACCTGCTTTTGCTCATTGGAGCGGGGACCGGTGGCCTGTTCATCCTGCGCTGGTTTTGGTGGCGCATTAATGCGTGGACGGAGTTGGTGGCCATGGGCGGTTCGTTGGTTGTTGCGGGGTATTTCACCTTCTTACACGACGGCTTGGACATGGTTGAGCTGGCCGCCCACGAGAAACTGATCTGGGGTTCCTTGCTCACCACCTTGGTGTGGGTAGTGGCCACCTATTTGACGCCCCCCGAGTCGGACAAGACCTTGAGTTCGTTCGTCGCAAAAGTCAACCCCGGCGGTCCGGGATGGAAACGCTGGGCCACAGCAGAAGCTACTGCTCCTTGGCCCGTTCCTCGGGGCATCCTCTCCATGGTATTGGGATGCACAGGTGTGTATGCCGCGCTCATCGCCACGGGATCTTGGTTGTATGGCGACGCCACCACAGCGACGCTTTTGGTCGCGGTGGCAGCGGGCAGTGCATGGGCTGTGTTCGCATTGAACCGAACGCCGGCAACCGCATGATTGTCAATGCGTCAGCGCCGGGCAGGATTTGCTTGTTTGGCGAGCATCAAGATTATTTTGGACTCCCCGTAGCGGCGGCGGCGATTGATTTACGCGGGAATATTTGCAGCACTTCCCGGTCGGACCGAACTGTTGAATTACACCTGCTCGATTTGGATGAGGTCCACATGTGGAACTTGGATGAATTGTCCGAACCGGGCCCACGGGCGTATTGGTTGGCAGCGCTGCACGTCGCTCGCAAGGAAGGATGGCTGCCGGAATACGGATGGCGGGCAGAAGTGACAAGCGCTATTCCTCAACAAGCTGGTGCCAGCAGTTCGAGTGCGCTCACAGCAGCGTGGTGTGCATTGATCGCCACGCTGGCGGGGAAGGCCCTTGATCGCGAGTGGGTGGCCCATGCGACGTGGCGCGTGGAAGTGGCGTTTTTTGATGAGCCCGGGGGTATGATGGACCAGGTGATGTGCGCCATGGGCGGCGTGCGAACAGTTGATTTTCATCCTGCGTTCGCGACGCATCCCGTTGCTTGTCCTTCGGGCGAGTGGTTGCTAATCGACTCCGAAGAACCCAAAGATACGTTGGGCATTCTATCTCGCGCCAAGCACCAAAGGCTCGAGCTCCTCAAGGAATGGGGGGCTTCCTTGACTGAAGGGGCATTTCCAGCGCGACCGAAGCAATGGGACCTGAACACCCACCGACTCATGGACGCCACGGTCGGCATCCAATCCGTTTCGGCGGACGGCCGCGCTTTACTTGAAATGGGCGGCGCGTCATGTCAGGCCATTGGTCAACGGTTGACAGAACACCACCGTTGGCTTTCCGAAGGGATTGACGTATCCACGGAGCGCATTGACGCGTTGCTCGAACAAGCCGCGCAATTCGGAGCCTGCGGCGGCAAAATCAACGGTTCCGGTGGCGGTGGAACGGCGTTCGCCGTTTTTCCTGATGGAAAAAGGCAGCCAGCGGTGGACGCTTTCAGCGCAACAGGCGCGCGGGTCATCCCGATTAACTTGGGTGATGAAGGCGTCCGCATAGAGGTCAATTGAGTGAGATGTATGAACTTCGAAGCATGACGTGCAATCGGATCATTGTGTTGGCGGCCGGACGCGCCACACGCATGCGCACCAGTGCTGCATCGGCGGAGCAAACGCGTTTCGCCCAAGATGCACTCGAGCGGCCCAAGCCCATGATTCGAGTGGGCCCCAATGGCGAGCCCATGCTGGAGTTCATCCTTGAGCAAGCCCTGCGAGCGGGTTTTACCGAAGCGACCGTGGTCATCGCCCCCGATGATATCATCACGCCGGCATTTCTGCAGGAATGGGAGGGCCGAGGCCTCGGCATGCGCGTCCAAACAGCCGTACAGCCTGAACCCAAAGGCACGGGCCATGCCGTCCAATGCGCGCTGGAGAGTGACCCGTTGCCCTCAGGCGCGATGTGGGTCTTGGCCAACGGCGACAACCTCCCAACCCGGTCCGCCCTGTCGCGTCTTCGGACGGAAGGTGCGGGGCCGGCTGTATTGGCCTACGACCGGGATGCCTTGGGACTGGATCCCGCCAAAACGATGGCTTTCGCCGTGCTCGAAGGAGACGGTACCACGGTTCACCGCATCACGGAAAAGCCGGACGCGTCAGTCGTTGAACGCTTGGCTGCGAGCGGCTCCGTTCGCGTTTCCATGAATTATTTCCGGCTCGATGGCGACCGCCTTCAGGCGCATTTAGCTTCATTGACGCCGCACCCTGAACGTGGAGAACTTGAGCTGCCCACGGCCTTGCAAGCAATGATGGATGCCGGCACCGGGCTGACCCAAATCAATGCCGCGGAGGAAGTGTTGGATCTGACCCGCATACAAGATGTAGCGGGCGTGCAGGCCGGAATGCACCTGCTTGAACCCTTCCAATTGGAGGTGTGCGCCAGTTCGCCGCCGGACGTTCGCACTGCTGCTGAGGCCGGTGCACAACGCGTGGAGTTGTGCGCGCATTGGGAGTGCGGGGGGCTGACGCCAACGGAGGCAGATGTTCGTCTGGCGCGCGTCCACGGGTTGCCGGTGCATGCACTCATCCGTTGCCGGGCGGGGCATTTTGTCTACTCGGAGGAGGAAAAAGCACTGATGACGGCGCAGATCGAAGGTTCGTTGGCTGCGGGTGCCACGCGGGTGGTGGTGGGCGCTTTGCAAGCCGATGGAGCGTGGGACGCACCGCTGTTGGAACGCTGGGTGGGCGACTTTGGAGCTCACCGCATCGTTATTCACCGGGCATTTGATGCCTGCACCGATTGGGAAAGCGCAGCCGCCGCTTTGGAGGCACTGGGTGTGCGCCGGCTTTTGACAAGCGGCGGCGAACTCCGTGCGTGGGACGGCCGCGATCGGATTCGTCAATTGGTCGACGGAGGATTTGATGTGACGGTCGGAAGCGGCGTGGTGCCGGAACAGCACGAGGACTGGATGGCACTCGGCGTCACCCAATTCCATGCCTCGTGCCGGGAGGTGGACGAACACCCGACGGCCCTGTTTGACGGAAAGTCCAGTAAGGTCAGTGCTGCAGCGGTTCGCCGCTGGTTCAACCCCTGATTGCCCGGAGGTGCGCTATTTTGCACCATGGAAAAGCCCCTGCTGTTCTCCGCTTTTGCCCTCTTCTTAGGAGCTTGTGCTCCGGTCGCAGAAACGCCTTCATTGGACCTCATTCCGCATCCAACAAGCTGGAATACCGGGCAAAACACCTGTGCCATCTCTGGAGCGTGGGAACTGGAAGTGCCAGCGGAATGG
>CALGDB010000122.1 GCA_937884175.1 uncultured Flavobacteriales bacterium | reverse complement strand
TGGCCGAGCGGCTTAAGGCGCACGCCTGGAAAGCGTGTTGGGGGCAACCCCTCCAGGGTTCGAATCCCTGTCTCTCCGCGAACGTCAGAAAAGCCGGTGCATCAGCACCGGTTTTTTGGTATCTACAAGCTCACGGAAACTTCGGGAACTTCGAAAAATCCCGCGGACGCTTCTCTAGGAACGCGTCGCGCCCCTCCTTCGCCTCGTCGGTGCCATACGCCAGACGCGTCGCTTCACCTGCATACACCTGCTGTCCCACCAGCCCGTCGTCAATAAGGTTGAATCCGAATTTGAGCATCTTGATGGCGGTCGGGCTTTTAGACATGATTTCGCGTGCCCAGTCGTACGCCACGCCTTCTAGTCGGCCGTGGGGAACCACGCGGTTGACCATGCCCATTTCGTAGGCCTCCTGCGCCGAATATTCAGCGCCGAGGAAGAAGATTTCGCGGGCACGCTTCTGGCCGACCTGACGTGCGAGATAGGCCGAACCAAATCCCCCGTCAAAACTCGCCACGTCTGCATCGGTTTGCTTGAAGCGGGCGTGTTCCTTGCTCGCCAAGGTCAAGTCGCACACCACGTGTAAGCTGTGTCCCCCTCCGACAGCCCAGCCGTTAACAGCGGCGATGACCACCTTGTTCATGAAGCGGATCTGGCGCTGCACGTCGAGGATGTTGAAGCGGTTGATGCCGTTCTCCCCCTTGTATCCAGTTGTGGACCGCACGTTTTGATCGCCGCCGCTGCAAAACGCCCAACCGCCATCTTTGGCAGACGGACCTTCACCGGTAAGGATGACGGCGCCAATTTCCTGGCTCTCGTGGCACAATATGAGCGCTTCCCAGAGCTCGTCCACGGTCATAGGCGTAAAGGCATTGCGCACCTCCGGCCGGTTGAAGGCAATGCGCGCGACGCCATTGCACACCGCGAATGTGATTTCCTCGTATTCTTTGACTGGGGTCCAGGTCAGACTTTCCATGCGTGCGGCTTCTGTGGTTGCAACAAAAGTACGCAAGGCAAGTTCGCCGCTGGCCTACTGCGCGCGCAATTCCGCTGCGCGGGCCATGACGTAGAAAGCCTCGGTACCAATCTGCATGGCGGCTGCCCGGTACGTGGCCGCCTCGGCATCTGTGCCATCGCTCGCCTTGGGGTCGATGTAGGGAATCGCAAATCGTGCGGCTGATCCGTACACAATTGGACATCCCTGATCCGCAGAACTGCAGACCATCACCGCAGCGTATCCCTCCGATGGGTTGGCCGCGTCGCCGTAGGTTTTGCTGAAGGCCTCAAATGAAGGTCGATCGGACTGCAGCTGAACAGTATAAACCGGGTTGTCGGCTTCCTTGCTAACGTCGATGGCCACCCCAAGTTCTCTGAGGGAGCGGACCGCGCGTGGATTGAAGGCTGTGGCCTCTGTCCCGCCGCTGAACGTGCGCACGTCGTTCAAACCAAAATGCCATGCCGCGGCCTGCGCCCAGATCTGACCCATGTGGCTCCGGCGGCTGTTGTGCGTGCAGATGAACGTCAATTCCGTTGGTGTTTCTAGGGGCTGGTCTGCTACCCAAGCAGCCATCGCATCCAACTCTTCCAGCCGCTCGGGGCTCAGTTCCTCGGGCAACGCCTGTGCCTTTAGGCTCATTTCGTATAAGGTCATTTTCAAGGTCATAGGGTTTTCTTCAGCCGGCGCCATGGCAAAGAAGGCAAGAATTGGAATCGAAATCATCGTCATAGTGCGAAATTAGAACGGCATCTCATACCCAGTGTTAAATCTATATTGTGCATCGGTAGCTTTGTAACATGACCGCGCGCGCCACACGCATACTCGTCATTCGCTTCTCCTCCATCGGGGACATCGTGCTCACTGCACCTGCGGTAACGAGTTTACGGCAGGCCATTCACGGTCCGTGCGAAATCCACTATTTGACCAAGGCCAGCATGGCACCTGTGGTGAAAGGCTTCGGTGCCCTCGTCGACCACCTGCACACTATCGAGGAATCGACGGCAGAAGTGCAAGAAGCGCTGAAGGGCTTAAATTTTGATTACGTCGTCGATCTGCACAACAACGTGCGTTCCCGCTCGATCAAGCGCACCCTAGGCTTGATTTGCTTTACGGTGGACAAGCAGAATTGGGCCAAATGGCTACTCGTACGGGGCTGGCGTCGCAAGCCGGTCACCTCCATCGTCGAGCGATATGTAGAGGCATTTGCGGGGGCCTTTGGCGCTGTCGTTCCCGAGGCCTGGCCGGCTCTTTTTGAAGAGGCAAGCGCACCGGCGGAGTTGCCGGCGACCTACGCCGTTCTCGCCATTGGCGCCACCCATTCGGGCAAACAGCTCACGCCTTCGTTGATGCAAACCATCCTCGATCGGTCCGATGTGCCTGTGGTACTAATTGGAGGATCGGGCGATGCCAAAAGGGCCAAGGCCTTGCAGGGCTCGGCGGTCATCTCATTGGTGGGTGAGACGACGCTGGCAGAATCCGCCGCCGTCCTGCGCGGTGCGCAGCACGTGTACGTTGGCGATACGGGCATGATGCACCTCGCTGTTGCCGTGGGTACGCCTGTAACGTCGTTTTGGGGCTGCACACGCCCGAGCCTTGGGATGGCTCCTTGGAAGCCCGCTCAGGGATCGGCAATCATCGTCCCAGACGCGAAGCTTGGCAGCCGTCCTTGCTCGAAACTCGGAAACCGCTGCCACCAGGCCAATGGGTGCATGGCCACTTCGGAACAGGTGTATTCCGAAGGATTAGTCAAATAGTGCCTTGAGCTCAGTGGCCTCGGAGGGCTGCATTTTACCGGCCAATACCAACCGCAGCTGGCGCCGGCGCAACGCACCATCAAACCGCTCACGCTCCTCCTCCGATTCGGGAAGCACGTCCGGCACCGCGATGGGTGCGCCCAATTGGTCCACCGCGACAAACGTGTACATCGCTTCATTGCATAGTTGATGCTCGCCGCTGAGGTGGTCTTCCACGTGCACCCTCATGAACACCTCCATGGAACTGTTGAACGTGCGGGTAACCTCCGCGTGAATGGTCACGATGTCGCCCAACTTGATGGGCTTCTTAAAAGAGACGTTGTTCACCGCGGCCGTGACACAGATACGACGGCTGCAGCGGTGGGCGCTGATGGCGGACGTAATGTCCATCCAATTTAACAGGTTGCCTCCCATCAGGTTCCCCAGCGTGTTGGTGTCGTTGGGCATGACGATGCGTGTACTGGAAGCGTACGTGTCTCGGGGGGTGCGTTGTTTGACCATGGGTGAAAGTTTGCACAAAGTTCCGAAGCCCAAATGGAATTCCAGCACCCACGCTCGTGCTTTTGGTCCAACAAATGAAAAAAGGCCCCTCCATCGCTGGAGGGGCCTTTCCGTTGTGAATCGCAATGCCCAGAGTCTGGCAAGAAATCAATTATTGACCAAGAGCTTTGTCGTCACCGTTCCGCTTGCTGAGAGGATTTGGATTTGGTACAATCCCGTCTCCAGCATGATGGCGGGCACTTCAATGTTCATTGGAACGTCAGCGAATACCTGACCTTCCCAGAGGGTTGCAACAAGCATTCCGCTGGCACTGTACAGGTGGACACCCACTTGTGCATCCGACTCCGTTATGAAGGTCAACAAAGCAATATCGCTCGCGGGGTTCGGCGTCAAACCGAGGACCTTAATGCTTGGCTTCTCGTTTGAACCGTAGTCAACACCAATTCCATCGTCTCCAATCGGATCGTCAGACCAATTGTCATCGGGGTCGTTGTTACCATCGAGTGTTGGCTCAATCGGCTCACATGTTAGGCCGTTGACATCAATCGTGTAGGCGAACGACGTCGTATTGCCGCTGCAATCGGTTGCAGTGTACTCGCGCTCGATGCCCCATGGCAGGCTGCAGTTAATGTCCGCGAAGACGTCACCGGTTCCCATCACATCCGCACCCTCGAAGGTACCGATGTAGTAGAACCAGCCGCTGTATCCGTGGTTGGCGTTCTTGTTATTCGCACCCTCACCGACCTGGAATCCGAAGAATCCGTTCGATGGCTGGTGCGACAAGGCCAATTCAGATCCTTCGTATTCGCCCCATCCTGTCGCGGTGCTAGTGCCCTGCAGAATGTAGTACATCCATTCGGTGTAATCGCCCAAACCGCAGTCTGACTTGTAGCTCTGGGGGCCCGGCTGGTCAATCCAGTCCTGCCAGTTCAAGCCTTCGTTCAAATCGATTTCGAAGGTCCATCCCGCATTTGGATTATCCATGGAAACCACGTCCATAGTGATGTGTGCTGTGCCGTCAACGTAATTGGACATCAGTCCGCCTGTCAGCGTGTAGAACTCATCACCAGGGAAGTTGAACAAACGCGCCGCGTGCGAAGTGAAGTTATCGCACGTCAATCCGTCTTCAGTTGAAGCCGGGTTGCTAGGCAAGCAGAAGGCTGCTACATCTTCCGTCGGTGCGTAGTCACCCGTGTACGTCTCCGTCACGGTCACCTCCACCTCGTCATCGCAGTTATCAGAGACCGTAAGGGTCAATGCGTCGGGGAGGCTTACCATACCCCATATGTCCTCTGCACAGATTGCGACAATGCCGCCGTCTTCAATTCCTTCAGAATCCTCAATCACCGGAGCAGTGGTGTCGCTGACAACGATGGTGAAGCTGTGCGAAGTGCTGTTGCCACAAGCGTCCGTGGCCGTAAGGGTCACAAGGTGCTCGTAGTTGCCACAATCGTCCTCGCTAATCACCTCACGGGTTTCAACGATGTTCGCTGCGCTGCAGACGTCGTCAGCCAACGCCGTGTAAGCCATTTCCTCACACTCGCTCGTCTGATCACCTGGTACCTGCGTAAATACCGGAGCCGTGGTGTCTTCGATCGTGAACGTAGCCGTCGTGCTGCTGCTGTTGCCGCAGTCGTCCGTGGCCGTGAAGGTCACAGTAGCCATGCCCGTAGCACCGCAGTCGTCGC
>CALGDB010000121.1 GCA_937884175.1 uncultured Flavobacteriales bacterium | reverse complement strand
TGATCCAGCGGTGGAGTTTGGCAATGAGGGAATGGATGGACTGTACCCTGTACTTAATAACTACAGCGAAGATGGAACACCACTCGAGCCTTTTGATTCAGCACCGTGGCAATGGTGGGATTATGACGCCGTTGCCGCATTGGATGAGATTTTAGGGACGAATGTTGCTGCTACTCAGTTGACACTTAACCCAACCATGGGACCTGAAGAGGCGCTGTTTTGGATTGGCCAAATTCAAGATTACACCGCCCCAAGAATGGCAGTAAGTCTAGAGATGGTGGATTTAGGACCAGGGTGCAATGACGAATTAGCCTGCAATTACAGTTCATTGGCAACATCAGATGATGGAAGTTGTGTCTATGCTGAGGAAGGGTATGATTGTGATGGGAACCCCTTGGTCATAACAGGTTGCACAGATGCTATTGCATGTAACTATAATGGTAATGCGAATGAAGACGATGGTAGTTGTGACTACAATGAGAGTTCCTCAATCATTACTGGCCCGAGCGAAATGTGGTTGGTTGGGTTAACGCTTACAGGGACTGAAAATGAGGCTTACGCTGCTGACTGCGAAGCCGATGGCGGAGTGAATCCAAATGTGGCTTTATCTGGGACGTTCCCAGGCTCTGGAGATGGTGAAGCCATGCATTTCGGCAATATAACCGACTTAACAGGCGGTTTGCTTGCTGACTTGGTGCCGTTGGCATCAGCAGCGGATATTTCTTTTTGTGGCGACATTATCCGATTCGTCAACCCAGCAACAGGTGGTATTGCTATTCTAGTTGAGTCAAATGGTATTTGGATTACTCCTGTTCCGATACTAGGCGCTAGTTCGCTCTGGGTAGCGCCGATGTCAGCATTCAATCCAGGTTGCGGAGATCCAAATGCCTGTGGATTCACAGATTTCTGTGATTTGAGTGTGGCTTGTGATTACACGGATACCGATGGCGATACCGTGTTGGATTGTCAGGAAGTAGTCGGATGCCAAGATCAGAGTGCCGACAACTACGATGAAAATGCAACCGATGCAGGTGACTGTAACTACAACGGATGCATGGATTCTGACGCTCAGAACTACGAGCCAGGCGCCAACGTGGACGACGGTTCGTGCACGTACCTCGTTTCGTTCCGTGTGAATATGTCAAACGAAACCGTTTCTGCGGCAGGCGTTCACATCGCGGGTACCTTCCAAGGCTGGGATCCCGGCGCGACCGACGTTGCATACGTGGGATACGGCGTGCATGAAGTGGTCATCCAGTTGCAGCAGGGTACCTATGAGTACAAGTTCATCAACGGCGACGCCTGGGGAATGGATGAAAACGTAGGCGATTGCGGCAACGGCGGCAACCGTGTTATCACCGTTTCAGGCAACACGTTGACTTCGGGCGCATGCTTCAACAGCTGCGACCAGTGCCCCGGTTGCACGGATCCAACGTACGCAGAGTACAACCCATTCAGCGCTTCAGCGGAGGGTTATTGCTTGACGCCAATGACGATGGGTTGCACTTACGAAGATGCAGACAACTACGACCCAAGCGCTACCACCGATGACGGTTCATGCGAATTTGATTCAGGCGGCTCTTGCCCAGGTGATTTGAACGGAGACGGTCAAGTGGGTACACCTGATTTATTGCAGTTCTTGTCGGCCTTCGGCACTGGCTGTGACGAATAAGTCGAGAAAATTCTGAAATAAAAGGGAGGCCATGTGCCTCCCTTTTTTGGCCCAGTTGTTGCCCTTCCACGGGTGAAACTGTGAAATTCTATCAAAAACAAAAGGCCGTTCGGATGCGAGGTCCTTTGTCATTATCTTTAGGAACGAAAAATTAAAAAGGTTATGAAGCAACTTTTGACAGCATGTTTGCTCCTTGTGGGCATGGCGACAGCAGCGGCGCAAGGCCCATCGATCTCATTGGATAAAGACGTTCACGATTACGGAACCATCACCCAAGGTGCTGATGGCGGATGCCAATTCACGGTGACCAACGATGGCACCGAGCCATTGATCATCTCTCGATGCAAAGGATCTTGTGGTTGCACAGTACCCAAGTGCGATAAGGATCCCATTATGCCAGGTGCGACGAGCGTCATCAACGTACGCTATGACACCAAGCGTATTGGCCCAATTAATAAGAGCGTAACCATAACCTCGAACGCCTCAAACGAGCCGACCAAGGTGATTCGTATCAAAGGCAAGGTAGAAGCAGCTGACGCTGGAAGCACTGGAGGTGCTCCCGTCAAGCCTGCATCTGTTGGTGCGCCTTTGAACAAGCAATAAGCATTTACGGAGCTGCGGTGCAGTTCCCCGCCAGACTTTAAGAAGTCGTTCTTCCTCATGGCGGAACGGCTTCTTTTTTATCCGAATTTTGCCCTCAGATAAACGGCGCGTCAGAAATGGAAATCCCGACTACTTACGATCCTGGTACCTGCGAAGAGAAGTGGTACGCTTACTGGTTGGAGCACGACTTTTTCGAAAGCAAGCCCGACGACCGCGAGCCTTACACGGTGGTCATTCCCCCGCCGAATGTCACCGGTGTGCTCCACATGGGCCACATGCTCAACAACACCATCCAAGACGTTCTGGTTCGCCGCGCGCGCATGATGGGCAAAAACGCCTGCTGGGTACCGGGTACGGACCATGCATCCATCGCCACCGAAGCCAAAGTCGTGCGTCGGTTGCGTGAGAAGGGCATGAAGAAGTCGGATCTTTCGCGGGATGAATTCCTCGGACACGCGTGGGATTGGACCCACGAGCACGGGGGCATCATCCTCGAACAATTGAAGAAGCTCGGTGCGAGTTGCGATTGGTCGCGCACACGCTTCACAATGGATGAAAAATACTACGATGGCGTTATCGACACCTTCATCGACCTCTACGAAAAAGGCCTCATCTACCGCGGCGAGCGCATGGTCCACTGGGACCCCGCAGCGCAAACGGCATTGAGCGATGAAGAGGTCATCCACACCGAAGAGCACGGGAAGCTCTACTACGTGCGGTATGAAGTCGTGGATGCCCCCGGCGAATACCTGACCATCGCTACCACCCGCCCGGAAACCATCATGGGCGATACGGCGATTTGCATTCACCCCGAGGACGAGCGCTTCATGCATCTCCACGGCAAGCGCGCCAGGGTGCCCATGACCGATCGGGAGGTGCCGATCATCCTTGACGATTACGTGGACTGCGAATTCGGAACGGGTTGCTTGAAGGTGACCCCGGCACACGACGTCAACGACTACGATTTGGGCCAAAAACACAATCTGGAGTCCATTAACATTTTCCACCCCGACGGTACGTTGAACGAGCATGGTGGAGCCTTCGCGGGCAACGACCGGTTCGATGTCCGAAAGGAAGTGGAAGGGGTGCTCGATGCCTCAGGGCACTTGGTCAAGACTGAAGATTACACTAACAGCGTAGGCCGCTCTGAGCGCACCAATGCTGTCATTGAGCCTCGGTTGTCATTGCAGTGGTTCCTCTCCATGGAAAAGCTGTCCAAGCCCGCTTTGGACCACGTGATGGACGATACCATTCAGTTCCATCCGCCCAAATTCAAGAACAGCTACCGCCACTGGATGGAAAACGTCAAGGACTGGTGCGTGAGCCGGCAGTTGTGGTGGGGACACCGCATCCCCGCGTGGTTCTACGGCGCTGGCGAAGAAGATTTTGTTGTGGCGAAGACGGCAGAAGCGGCGTTGGAAAAAGCCCGCGCCAAGTCCGGAAATGCTGACTTCACGGTGGACGATTTGCGCCAGGATGAGGACGTCATGGATACGTGGTTCAGCAGCTGGCTGTGGCCCATCCAGGTGTTTGACGGCTTGAACACAGAGGAAGAGGTGAGCTACTATTACCCGACCGCCGATCTCGTGACCGCTCCGGAAATAATGTTCTTCTGGGTGGCGCGCATGATCATTGCCGGTTATGAGTACCGAGGGCAAGAGCCGTTTAAAAATGTGTACTACACGGGCATTGTTCGTGATAAGCTGGGACGCAAGATGTCCAAGAGCTTGGGGAACAGCCCCGATCCGATTGAGCTCATGAACCAGTTCGGTGCAGACGGGGTGCGTGTGGGCATGTTGTTGACGTCACCGGCGGGCAACGATTTGCCTTTTGATGAGAAGCTCTGCGAGCAGGGCCGCAACTTTGCCAACAAGATTTGGAATGCCTTCCGATTGACCCAAAGCTGGGAGGTAGACGCGGACCGTGAGCAACCGGAATCCGCAGAAGTTGCGGTGCGCTGGATGAAGGCGCGCGTGCAGCGGGTGTTGGAGGAGTTGGAGGGGCAATTTGCCGAGTTCCGCTTGAGTGAGGCCTTGATGAATCTCTATCGCCTCGTGTGGGATGACTTCTGCAGCTGGTACTTGGAATTGGTCAAGCCGCCCTATGGCGAACCCATCGATGCGAAGACCTTGGCCGAGACAAAGGCCATTTTCGGTGCCCTACTGAAGATGCTCCATCCGTTCATGCCGTTCCAGACCGAAGAAATTTGGCACTGGATGGAAAAGCGAGAAGGCCCGAAAGACGCCCTGTGCGTCGCCGCATGGCCCCAGCGCGAGGCTTACGATGCGGGATTGCTGACGCAGGCGGAGGCCTTCAAACAGATTGTCTCCGAAGTGCGGAACATCCGCAAGGAGAACCAAATTCCCAACCGCGAGCAGCTCGAACTGAGCGTGCAGTTGGGCGACGGCTATCCCGAGGCGTTTGAATCGGCCATCATCAAGTTGTCCAACGTGGACGGCGTGGCTTGGGTCGCAGACGAGGTCCCCAACGCCTTTGGCTTCATCGTTGGCACCAGCTCGTTCTTCATCCCCTTTGGAGACCAAGTGGACGTGGAGATGGAGAAGGCCAAAATCCAAAAAGAAATGGACCACCTCAACGGCTTCCTGAAGGGCGTTCGCGGCAAGCTGTCCAACGAGAGGTTTGTGCAGAACGCGCCGCCCCAAGTGGTGGAGTTGGAGCGCAAAAAGGAAAGCGATGCCCTAGCGAAGCTTGAAGTGCTCCAAGGCAAATTGGAACAATTAGGCTGATTCCTTCGAACACCTTCCATACCCGCTTGTTGTACGGGTATGTTAGGATTATTTAAAAAAGATCCGGTCAAAAAGTTGCAGCAACAACACGCGAAGCTTTTGGCCGAAGCACACCGCATGAGTGCGGTGGACCGCACTAAGTCAGACGCCTTGATGGCCCAAGCGGCCGAGGTAGAGGATGAAATCGCCAAATTGTTGAACCATGTCGGGAACTGAGCAAGGTACGTTTGCCGTCATCGGCGATTCAGGTGGAATCGGCGAAGCCATCCGCAACCAGCTCCTCGAGGCGGGCCACCACGTCATTGGCGTCTCACGCAAGGGCGTCTCCGAGCAGCGTCATGGATACCAGAGTCTGGTCTTCGATGCCGTTGCGCACCCGTGCGACTTATCCAATTTTGCCGACCATCTCGACGGGTTGGCGTACTGCCCTGGAACGATTCGATTGAAGCCATTGAAGGGCGTCAAGCGCGAACACGCGTTCGAAGATTTTGAAGTGAATGCCTGGGGTGCCGTGCAGACCTTGCAGGCGAATGCAGCGTTGCTGCAAAAGGCTCCGAATGCATCGGTGGTGCTTTTCAGCACGGTCGCGGTTCAAACGGGCATGCCTTACCACACGAGCATCGCCATGGCCAAAGGCGCCGTCGAAGGGTTGACCCGCACATTGGCGGCGGAGTGGTCACCGGCCATTCGCGTCAATTGCATTGCGCCCTCCCTAACAGATACGCCCCTAGCCGCGCCGATGCTGTCGAGTGATGCTAAACGCGAGGCGGCTGCAGATCGTCACCCGCTGAATGCGGTTGGAAGTGCTGATGGCGTAGCTTCGCTGGCCACATGGCTTTTGGCTGGCGGTTCGGACTTTGTCACAGGACAGGTTTACACTGCGGACGGCGGCATGGGAAGCATCCGCAAATGAGCACCTACAAAACCCTCAACGATCTCGACTTGGAATTGATGCCGCGCCGCCAGCGTGGTCGTCTTGTCAACGCTCTGAGTGGGTTCAAAAGCGTCAACCTCGTCGGTACTACCAACGATGCCGGTGTCCACAACCTGAGCATTGTCAGTTCAGTGGTCCACCTAGGCTCCGATCCGGCCTTGCTCGGCATGGTTATGCGTCCCCCGGTGGACCGGGAACGGGGCAGCCATACCTATTGGAACATCCGGGAAACCGGCTCCTATACCATCAACCATGTTCCAGCAACCCATACCGTGCAAGCCCACCAAGTGAGTGCGCGCTATCCGGATGAGACCAGCGAGTTTGATGCGGTCGGCTTCACGCCGATCTACCGGTGTGGGTTTGATGCCCCCGCAGTGGAAGAAAGCCCGGTGCGCATCGGGTTGGAGAGGGTCGATGAGTGGGAAATTCCCCAAAATCGGTGCCGCTTTATTGTGGGGCAAATCCGGTGGGTGGAATTTCCGGAAGAAGCCTGGGCGGCAGACGGGTACTTGGACATCGAATCCCTCGGTGTTGCAGCGTTGAGTTCACTGGACGGTTACCACCGCACAGAAAAGGTGTACCGCCTCGCCTATGCAAAGCCGGAAATTTACCCACCCACGGCCTTGGAGGATTTTAAAGCCGGGTGGAAGGACGATTGAGATTTTCGCCGAAATTTGACCTTCATGCCTGAAATCAAACCCAAGCAAGACGTCAACGGCCACACGTTGTTGCACCATGAAGTTATCGCGGAGAATCCCGATGCACCGTGGTTGGTCTTTGTGCATGGGGCAGGCGGCAGCATCCGCACGTGGAAGTTCCAGATTGATGCTTTTGCACCGCACTTTCGTTTGCTGCTCATCGACCTTCGGGACCACGGTTACAGCAAGGACATCTTGCCCGAGTTCCCTGCGTATGATTTTGACATCGTCGCCAAGGACATCCTCGTTCTGACCGATCACCTCGGCATTGAGAAGGCGCATTTCATGAGCTTGAGCATCGGCAGCGTCATTCTGCAAAAAATCGACATTGAGCGGCCTGAATTGGTGGATCGCATGATCATGGCGGGGGCCATTTTTGATGGCAGCAAGGCCATGCATTGGTTTGTACATTCGGGCAAATTCCTTTCGTTCATCCTGCCGTACCGCGCGCTGTATTGGCTGTTCAGCTTCATTGTGTTGCCACGCCGTAACCACCGCCTGAGCCGGTACATCTTCCGCCGCCAAAGCCGCCGCTTGACCACCCGTGAATACATGAAGTGGATTGAGTTGTACAAGCCGTTTTTCCACTTGGTCCGCGACTATGTGAACCGTCCGGTCATGAAGAAAGGACTCGTAGTGATGGGCAGCCAGGACCACATTTTCTTCCGTTCGGCCAAACGATTTACGGAACTTCAAAAAAACATGCGCCTCGCCGTGATTGAGAACTGCGGCCACGTCTGCAGCATCGAGGCGCCCGACGTCTTTAACGAATTAGTACTGCGCTTCCTGCAGGACCTTGATGTCCCCGATGCGGTGACCGCCAAACCGGTGCCGATGAGCTGGTCGGAGTTGAGAGCCCTGCAGAAGGGTTGAGGTGAAAACATCTCGTTGGTGACGGGGTTATACCCCCATGCGCCGAAGCCACTTTCCTCCAGATAAAATCTGCGTTGTTTGCCAACGACCGTTCTCTTGGCGCAAGAAATGGGAGCGCTGCTGGGGTGAGGTGAAATACTGCTCTGAACGGTGCAGAAAAACCAAGGCGTCATGAATTGGAACGAAACCATCGCCGCGTGCCGGGATACCCAGCCCGCTGAAGAAGTTGCGCTGATTTGCGGCGATCAATTGAACGAACACCACAGTTGGATCGCGGCAGGCCCCGTGCCGTCGCGGTTGTTTGTGATGATGGAAATCCGCACGGAAACGGATTACGCACAGCACCACATCCAGAAGGTTGTGGCCTTTTTCGGTGCGATGCGGCTGTTCGCCCAACGACTCCACGAGCTGGGACATCGCGTCCATTACATCGCCTTGGACGACCTCGATAACGAACAGTCCTTCGCCGCGAACGTCCACCGCGTAGCTGCGCAAGTAGGCGCCCGCCGCTTTTGCTGGCAGCAGCCGGATGAGTACCGCTTGGACGAAACCCTGAAGGCGCTGGCGGGCGAATGCGAAGCTAAGGGCATGGAAACATGCTGGGCTGACACGGAGCATTTCTACACCCACCGAACGGAATTAGCCGATTTCTTCAAAGGCAAAAAGACCTACCGGCTGGAAAATTTTTACCGAGCGATGCGGGCCAAGCACAGTGTGCTGATGGATGCTCTTGGAGAGCCGGAAGGCGGGCAATGGAATTTTGACGCCAACAATCGCCAGAAGTTGCCCAAGGACCAAGTGATTCCACCGCCCAAATTGTACTACCGAGACGTAGCCGCACTCCAAGCGATTCTAGAGGCCGCTGGTGTAGAGACGACCGGTCAGCTCGATGCTGCTTCGTGGGGTTGGCCCTTGACACGAGAGGAGGGGTTGAACTTGCTCGATTATTTCGTCGACGTGCTGTTGCCGCATTTTGGGGATTACCAGGATGCCCTAACGCCCGACAGCTGGAGCGTATACCACAGCCGCCTGAGTTTTGCCATGAACACCAAACTGCTCAGTCCCGAAGAGGTGAACCGGACGGTGGAACAGGCGTGGCGCGCCAATCCTGCACGTGTCAGCATCTCCCAAGCGGAAGGGTTCATTAGGCAGATCCTAGGATGGCGCGAGTACATGCGCGGCGTCTACTGGGCGCATATGCCCGAATACGCCGAGCTCAATTTCTTCGAGCACACCCGGCCATTGCCCAATTGGTTCTGGACGGGGGAGACGAAGATGGCGTGCCTCTCGCATGCCGTCGAGCAAACCATGGAGCACGCGTATGCCCACCACATCCAACGCCTGATGGTTACCGGAAACTTCGCCTTGTTGGCGGGCATCAATCCCGATGAGGTCGATGGCTGGTACCTCGGGGTGTACATCGATGCGCTCGAATGGGTGGAAATCACAAATACCCGCGGTATGAGCCAGTTTGCCGACGGTGGCATCGTGGGGTCCAAGCCCTACGTGAGCAGCGCCCAGTACATCAAAAAGATGGGCCCGTACTGCAAAGACTGCCATTACAAAGCCGATGTCAAGACCGGGGAGGAGGCCTGCCCGTTCAATGGGCTGTACTGGCATTTCCACGTGCGCAACCGCGCCAAACTCGAGCGCAATCCGCGCATTGGGATGGCCTACCGGACATGGGACAAGATGATGCCGGAAAAGCAGCAAGCGTTGCTGGATACCGCCGAAATGAATTTGAATCGAATTGAAGAATTGTGATGCGAGCACTGTATTGGTTTCGAGAAGACTTGCGGCTGGAAGACAACCCGGCCTTGACGGCCCTCTCTGCGGATGTGGACGAGGCAGTTTTTGCCTTCGTGCAGCCCGACACGGCGGCTTGGAGCCAGAGCCCCGAGCGCATGGGCGAACACCGTTCACGCTTCATGGCGGAGAGCGTACTGGCCTTGGACAAAGCCCTTCGGGAGCGCGGTAACCAGCTCGTATTACTGCATGGTGATCCGGACGTCGTTGTGGTGGAGGCCGCTCGGCAGTGGTCATGTCAAGCGGTCTACTCGCAGCGCTGCCACACCCACGAAGAGGAGGTAGCAGCAGCGAAAGTGGCCGATGCGCTGCCACATCACACATTCGAAGGTGCCACGTTGGTGCACCCCGACGACTTGCCTTTCGACGTGGAGGATTTGCCTGAATTTTTTACCCGCTTCCGCAAAAAGGTAGAAAAAGGTGGGCTGCGCGTTCGGGACCTCCAACCCGTTCCTGACATCCCGCCGCCGCCGATTGATATCCCCGATGAGCCGCTGGACCTCGACATCCCGGAACGGATGGGCGGCTTGCCCAATAACACGATGCACTTTGATGGCGGCGCAGAGGCCGGCATGAAGCGCTTGCGCCATTATTTCTGGGGAACGCGCGCGCTCAGTGAATACAAGAAGACCCGCAACGGCATGATGGGGTGGGATTACTCGAGCAAATTCAGCCCCTGGTTGGCGTGGGGATGTTTGAGTCCGCGGACGGTCTACCACGCGGTGTTGGATTACGAGGATGACGTGGAAAGCAACGAGAGTACATACTGGTTGATTTTTGAACTGTTGTGGCGCGACTACTTCAGGTTCATTGCGATGCAGCACGGAGACCGCATTTGGCATGAAACCGGCTTGAAAGATGCCCTGCGTAATCCGATGACCCACCACCCGTTGCAGTGGAAGGATTGGTGCACCGGCAACACGAAGAGCGCCTACGTTAATGCGAACATGCACGAATTGCGCCTCACGGGCTTTATGTCCAACCGCGGTAGGCAAAACGTCGCCTCGTATGCCATCCATGATATGGGGTTGGACTGGCGCGCGTGCGCAGCATGGTTTGAACGTTGGTTGATTGATTTTGATCCGTGCAGCAATACGGGCAATTGGTTGTACGTGGCTGGCATCGGGAACGATCCCCGTCCTCAACGTAAATTCGATGTGGATTGGCAGGCAGAACGCTATGACCCGGACGGGGTGTTCCAGCGCCACTGGAACCGTCTGGGCAATAAATTTCCGTGCGATCCAAACGCCGTGTCATGATGTACTGGAACGTCACGTACAACGACAGGAACCGCTGGAAGGCGGTCTACGAGGCGAGCGGTGGGCGGCTGCCGTGGTGGCGCGGTGTGCGCGAAACCTTCGCGGGATTGCCTGTTGGGTCCCCCAAGTTGGACTTGGTTCGCGTGGAGGGCATCACAGAATTGCAGGAGTTGAGGGAGGACCTGTCCGAACGCACTGCCATCAACTTTTCGCGCACGACTGCTGGATTGATTGCCTACACCAAAGTCAGATTGGAGATCTACGCCGTCCCGATGCGCTGGAGTGAGCAATTGATCTGTTCGAAGGAAGGGGCGCTGGTGGTGCAATTCCAACGCGGGGCCGAATCCGTTCGGTTGCACATGCAAGGTTCTGCGTCAGCTGAGGCAAACTTCCGATCGTGGTTTACGCGCGCGGCGCAGTGAATTCCACGTGCAGCGTTTACCTTCGTTGCATGAAGGCTGCAGCTCCTGAAATCCGCTACATCAACCGCGAATTGAGTTGGCTTGCGTTCAACCACCGCGTGCTGCAAGAGGCCGAACGGGACGACAATCCCTTGGTGGAGCGTGTGCGCTTCCTGGGCATCTTCTCGAATAACATGGACGAATTTTTCCGCGTGCGGGTGGCCAACCTACAGCGCGCGTTGCTGGTCGATGAAAAGTCCACCACAACGCTGGGATTCGGTGTGCGCGAAACACTGAGCCAAGTTGGTCAGCGCGTCTTGGAGTTGCAAGGCCGATACAACGAGGCCTACGAAACGGTGTTGGATGCAATGCGCGAAGCCAAAATCCACATCATAAACGAGGAAGAATACTCGGATGCGCAACGTGAGTTCGCCACGAATTACTTCAAGCAGCGCATCCGTGCGCACTTGGTGCCCATCATGATCAGCGAAGAGCGGCCTTTCCCAGATTTGAAGGACGGCGTTGTGTACTTCGTTGTCGCTTTGACGGTGGATGGATCACGCGGACCGGAGACCCAGTATGCCTTGATTCAGCTACCGCAGCATTTACCGCGGTTTGTCATTTTGCCCTCGGCAGGGGATGGGCACAACGTCACGTTCATCGACGACGTCATTCGGAATGAACTCGGCCGCGTGTTCAGCTTGTTCCGACCGGTGGAAGTGGTGGCGCACACCATCAAGGTGACGCGTGACGCAGAAATCGACATGGACGATGACTTGGCCACTTCGCTGATGGATAAGATGTCCGCTGGTATTGCCGCCCGCAAAAAGGGAGATTTCGTGCGCGTGATTCATGACCGGGCCATGCCAGAAGCCATGTTGGAAGTGGTCAAACAAAAACTCGAGCTGGGGGCTTCCGACAACCTCATTGCTGGCAGCCGTTACCACAACCGCAAGGACCTGATCAGCTTTCCAGACTTCGGACGCGAAGACGCCGTTTTTCAGCGCAGAAAACGCGTCCAGCATACCCTTTTGAAAGGCAAGAGCAGCCTGATTCAGCAGGTGCTGCGTAAGGACATTTTGCTGAATTATCCCTACCATGATTTTGGGCATGTGGTGGATTTGATGCGCGAGGCGGCGATCGATCCGGCGGTCGAATCCATTCACATCAACCTCTACCGCGTTGCGTACAATTCGCGCATCATCAACGCCTTGGTCAACGCAGCGCACAACGGCAAAAAGGTCGTGGCGGTCATTGAATTGTATGCCCGGTTTGACGAAAAGAACAACATCCGCGTGTCGAATTTGCTGCAGGAAGCCGGGATTCAGGTGGGTTTTGGGGTCACGGGATTAAAGGTACACTCCAAGCTGTTTTTGATCACCCGCCGCCAAGGTGTCACCACCAACCGCGTTGCGTACATCGGCACCGGCAATTTCCACGAGCAACGGGCCAAGGTGTTCTGCGACTTTGGATATCTCACTTCCGACCCGGACCTCACCCAAGAAGTAGCGGACCTCTTCAGTTTTTTTGCCCACAACTACGAGCGTCCCCGATTCAAGCATTTGGTTGTGAGTCCGTACACGACGCGCACGCGCTTTGCCCAATTAGTTCGGCAGGAAATCAAGCACGTCAAAGCCGGACGAAAAGGCCGAATCATCCTGAAACTCAACAACCTAGTGGATGCGGCGATGATCGAATTGCTGTATGGAGCGAGCCAGGCGGGGGTGAAAGTGGATTTGATTGTCCGAGGCATCTGCTCGCTGAAGCCAGGAGTGGAAGGATTGAGTGAAAACATCAGCGCGCGCAGCATCGTTGGCCGCGACCTCGAACATGGACGCGTGCTGTACTTCGCCAACGATGGCGATCCGCTTTACTTCCTAAGTTCTGCGGATTGGATGGGCCGCAACCTCGATCGCCGCGTCGAGGTGAGTGTCCCCATTCGCGATCCTCAGTTGCAGGCCCAGGTTGGCGCCATGTTGGAATTGCAGTTGAAGGATAACGTACGCGCCCGAAGATTGGACGTGCAACTCCGTAACAAGTTCGTCGCCGGTCGATCCAAGAGTGTCAAGCTCGACTGCCAACAGGCGTTGTACGAACGGTATTTGAATGAGAATTGACATGGGTGAGTCGAAGTCTTTCAACAGCAAGCGTTACGCCGCCATTGACGTCGGTTCTAACGCAGTCCGACTGCTCGTCAAGGAGTTGGCTTGGTCGGCAGGAAAGGTCGCGCACGAAGAAGTCGTCGCCTACTACCGTGTGCCGCTCCGTTTGGGGGCCAAGGTGTTCAATTCCGGTCAGGTTTCCGAGGCGGCAACGGAGGACCTCGCACGGGTCATGCAAGCGTTCAAGCTGTTGATGGACGTGCAGGGTGTGGTCCGATTCCGGTCGTGTGCCACCAGTGCGCTCCGCACAGCAGAAAACAGGGACCATGTCATCCAACAGGTGGCT
>CALGDB010000120.1 GCA_937884175.1 uncultured Flavobacteriales bacterium | reverse complement strand
TTGGCGCCAACCCACCAACCGATATCGCCCTTCTTATCCCCGTACATCAAGTTTATGCCCGGCGCGTGCACCAGCTCCGCACTGGCCGCAAACGATTCAATGCCGCTTCCCCTTGAAAACCCGTAAAACGCCTCGTGAATGCGGTTTTCAGGGTAGTGATTGAAGGTCCACCACATCGCTAAATCTTCTTCGAGCAAGGGCCCGTGGTGGGTTTTGTGCACCTCAAATTCGACCGGTTCTTCTCCGGCGACTTCGATGACCTCGGTGGTGATTTCCAAGGGCAGCCACTGGCCTCCATGCAGGTAGCGATCGCCGTCGATGGTCTCCCGGTAAAGATCGATTTCATCGTTGACGAACATTGTAATACCCCACGCATGATCCCGGGTGTGGCCGATGGCCGGGAACGGTAGGCCGCCGATGTGGTTGCCGTAGTATTCGAGGTCTGGCGTCACGATATGCGCTTCGTACCACACCGAAGGCGAAGCATAGGACATGTGGGCGTCGTTGCAGAAAATCACCTCGCCCGAGGCCGTGTGGTCACCGCTCAACACCCACGCGTTCGAACCCAACCACTGCGGCACGGGGCGCGAGGCATCCAAGGCATGCACCCGAGAAGCCAACCCTGAAATGTCACGGGGCGTGTCACCAGTTGGAATGTGGGTAAAGCCCGCTTGTCCCCAAGCCAAATCCGCGATGTAGGATGAATCCAGCGACGTCTTCATCCAGTCAAGGATAGGCTCGGTTTTAAGGTGAATTGCAAACGAATAGGCCATGAAGCCCGTGGCACAGTAAACGTCGCGCAACTTGAACGGTTCGGGTTTGGCATTAATTAGCCGGTATTCAAACGGCAACTCCTTTGTCTCAATGAACGCATTAACACCCTCTAGGTAGGCCTTCATCGCTTCGAGCACCTGCGGCGAAGCTGTAGACTCAAGCGTTTCAACCGTTCGGATGGCCGTTTCACGCATGCCCAGAGACCGCAAGTACTTGTCATTTTCAATCATATCCCGGCCAAAAAGAGCGGAAAGTTCACCTGCACCAGCGCGCCGTAATAGGTCCATTTGCCACAAGCGCTCCATGGCGTGCACATAGCCCAAAGCGTACATCGCGTCCGGTTCAGAATTAGCATAGATGTGCGGAACGGCCATGTCATCGAACACAACTTCTACGTCAGAATCGACCTGCTCTGTGGCGTACACAAAATCGTATTCTGGTGCGATGGTGCGCGTCGTGATATACACCAACGAAAACAACATTGTAAAGATGATGGCAGCAATGCGGAGGACGATATTCATGGGCGCAGGTTTCATCGGCAAGGTAGTGCCACGAAGGCACGCAGACGGAATCCATCCATATCGATTTTTCGGCAAACCCTGTCGCAGTTACACACCCCATTTTTACACGCATTACCCGCCAAGTGCCACCTAGGTTCTTTTTTTCAACGAAATCGTGTACTTTCGCTCATCTTGTGGTTTACAGCAGCTCAACGAAGAAGCCGCCACAACAACTAACCCAAATCCCATGCTTCCGAAACTCATTCGAATGCAATCCAGTATCCTGGCGGTATTGGCGTTGCTATTGGTCGGCGGAATCACCCCGCTGATTGCTCAGGTTGATATCACCGGCTCCATCACCGACGGCGCGACCGGTGAGCCGCTGATCGGCGCGACCGTGATTCAAAAAGGAACCACGAACGGCACCAACGCTGATGTCGATGGTTCGTTCACTTTGACCGTAGAATCGCTACCTACAGAAGTGATCTTCAGCTTCGTCGGATACGAGGCGAAAATCAAAGAAATCACCAACACGCAGCCCCTAGCGATTATGCTGGTGGAAGACGCCGAACTCGTCGGCGAAGTGGTGGTAGTTGGGTACGGCCGGCAAAAGAAACGTGTCTCCACCGGGTCCATTGCCAAGGTTACTGCGGAAGACATCGAAGGTATTCCCGTGCCGGATGTCATTTCGACGCTGGAAGGACAAACTTCCGGTTTGCTTGTCAATGAATCGAGCGGGCAACCCGGTGCCGGCAAGTCCATCCTCGTTCGTGGCATCAGCACGAACGGTGACAACTCGCCACTTTTCATCGTAGACGGACTGCAGCTCGGCAACATCGACAACATCAACCCCGCCGACATCGAGTCTATCGACGTATTGAAGGATGCGGCCTCCAGCGCCATATACGGTGCCCGTGCGGCGAACGGAGTCGTCATCATCACCACCAAAAACGGCAGCGGCAAAGACGAAGGAACTATCAGCTACCAAACGAGCTACCTGAATTCTCAGCCGTGGAAGCTCCCCGAGATGCTCGATGCGGAGGATTATGTCATGCTCATCCGAGAAAAGTTTGCCAACAGCAACCAGACCTCTGCACTCGACGTGTTAGGTTTCCCCAACATTGGCGACGAGCTGACAGCAAATACGAACTGGATGGATGAAATCTTCAATCCAGCAACCGTGGTGAATCACCGTTTGACGGCCACCACCAAGAACTCCTACCTCTCGGTCGATTACTGGGACCAGACGGGAGTCATTGGTGGGGAGAAGTCCAACTACACCCGTTACTCGGTGCGCTATAACAGCTCCAAGAAGTACAAGGACTTCATCACCATCGGCCAAAATCTCAACCTCAACCGGACCGACAACAACAACATCGGAACGAACAGCGCGTTCGGCGGAGTGCAATCCGATGCCTTTGCCTACGATCCCCTGACGCCGGTCTACGATGATGTCGGGCAATACGGCTTCGCACAGTCCCCATGGGTGCAGAAGGAGTACATCAATCCGCTCAGCCGATTGTGGCTAATTAATGGCGATGGCAAATCGGACCAAATGATCGGAAACTTCTTCCTCGAAGCCGAACTCTTTGACGGTTTCAGTGTCAAAACGGACATCGGCTTTGACCTGAACTGGTGGGATTACCGAAGCTTCACCCCAACCTATGAATTCCACCCTGCAGCGCAAAACCTCACCAACGACGTAAGCCAAGGCTCCGGAAACTTCCAAGGCATCCAGTGGGAAAATACTGCGCACTACACACGTTCCCAGAACAAGCACAATTTTGATTTCCTCGCCGGCACATCATATCGGGCGAACGACTTCCGACAGGTCGGAGGGTACAGCTCGGAAATTCCCATGGACAACCAGTTCAATCCGAACTTCCAGTACCTAGATGCTGGCCAAGACACCTTAGACAACACTTGGGGTGGAGCGAATGTCCACTACGCGCTGATCAGTACGTTCGGACGTGTCTTGTACAACTACGATGAGAAATACCTCTTCTCTGCAACGCTTCGCCGCGATGGCTCGTC
>CALGDB010000119.1 GCA_937884175.1 uncultured Flavobacteriales bacterium | reverse complement strand
GGTCGATACGCTTGCGGATGATGCTTTCGGTGTTGTCAATCGCCGTGGTGCTCTCGTTGCTAAGAATGGCGAAGATTTCGTCTTCCGTGGATTGCGCAGGGAACAGGTCCTTGCTTTCCATGTTGTGGAAGATGCGCCACAGTTCAACAGGATTCTCCGATGCGCCGTTCAACTCCTTCCAAGCGGATTCAAACAGCTCAACGTAGGTCAAACCTTGGGTTGAACGCTGGGCATCCTTCGCTTGTGCTATGGCCTGGCGGAATGTTTCGTTGCTGGAGTAATCGCTCAAGGCGATGATGAGGTCCGGGATGCTCACCTCCAACGTGACCGACATGCCACCCTGCAAGTCCAAGCCCAGATTCAATTCCTGTTCAATGACCTCGCGATACGTGTGGCCCAAGATCGGGTAGATTTCCGCGTTAGCGCTGTCGCGCAAGAACTCACGCGCGGCCTGTGCCTGCGTGGTTTCCCATTCGTCCTCAGTGATTTCTCCAGTGCTTTCGAGCGAGTCCGCTACAAAGGCTCCATAGTTGGCTGCTTCCTCCTCGTAATTGTTCGCTACCCAGTTGAAACTGAGGGTGTAAAGTGTCGCGAGCGACAACAGAACGGTGAAGAGCAGAACTGCATTCTTGTTTTGCATGATGCAAGAGTGTTTTCAGGGGCGCAAATATAACTTAAAACCCTTTACGGTCGTGGGTTAGCAAGGGTACGAACTACCTTTGTTCTATGTTTCGTTTTAGGCAGGTTTTTATAAAAGCGGCGGTGTTTGGTTTTTTTTTAGCGGCTGAGGCCCAAGAGGTTGCCGCTCAAAATGGCTTTTATCAGTTGGCGGTGCTGAAATACCGAGGCGGGGGCGATTGGTACGCCAATCCAACGGCAGTGCCGAATTTGAGGGCATTTTGCAACGGTGAGTTGGCCATGGGATTGGGCGAAGAAGTGGCCACTGTCGAGGTGGGTTCACCCGATTTGTTTGATTACCCTTGGATTCACATGACCGGCCATGGCAATGTGGTGTTCTCGGCCTCCGAAGCGCAAAATTTGAGGGGCTACTTGGAGGCCGGCGGTTTCCTACACATTTCCGACAACTATGGCATGGATCCGTTTGTGCGCCGGGAAATGGCGAAGGTCCTTCCCGATGCAGATTGGTTCGAAGTGCCCTGGTCACATCCTGTTTTTCACGCGGCTTATGACTTGAATCAAGGCTTGCCCAAGGTCCACGAGCATGACGACCTCCCGCCTCAGGGGTTGGGACTGTTCCACAAAGGCCGGCTCGTGGTGTTTTACGATTACGAATCCGATCTGGGCGACGGATGGGAAGATTACCAAGTGCACCGCGACCCGGAGGAAATCCGGCAGTGGGCCTTGCAGATGGGTGCCAACTTAGTGACCCACGCCTTCCGTGGTGCGGTCGGCCTGAATTGAGGGCTCTAGCTGGCGACGAGGGAGGTTCGCCAAATGCCTTCTCTTTGTTCCTTGCTGAGTTTCAACCCTTGCCATTCCATGGCAGCCACGAGTGCGTCCCAGCTGTCGGCTGTGCCGTCCGCAAAATCGCGCCGTAGGTCGTCCAAGGCATCCGGCGCCCCGGCGACTTCGTTCAGCACCGACCAATAATCCGCTTCGGTCAAGCCAATGCGTGGCTCGCCAAACTGCTCCCAAAGCAACCGCATCGCGGTCTGCAGTGAGGCTGCGCCACCTGTCAATTGCATGATGCGTGCATCGCACAAAAGGGCTAGTACCGCGCCTTCGACGTAGATGGAGCCTTTGCGC
>CALGDB010000118.1 GCA_937884175.1 uncultured Flavobacteriales bacterium | reverse complement strand
GGTGCGGTAGGTAGCGTCCATGCCGGCATAATCGCCGGAATCGATGAGGAAAATAGTGGCCTTCACCACGTGCTCCAAACCCAATCCCGCTGCCTCGAGCACACGCGTAACATTGCGCATGCTATGTGACGTCGCGGCTTCGATGGTTTCAGCCACCAACTCCCCGTTCTCCGGGTTGAGGGGGATTTGGCCACTGACAAACACCAAGTCGCCTGCTTCGACGGCTTGGCTGTATGCGGCAACCGGAGCGGCTGCGCTAGAGGATGAAATCGGATTGGACATGGTGCGAAACTACGGAGGGATTTCCCACCTTTGCATGCGAAAGTTCCCAGATGCGCATCCTGCTGGTAGACAATTACGATTCCTTTACATGGAACATCGAACACATCCTCGTCAGTGCGGGTGCACGGGTGGATGTGGTGCGCAATGACGCGGTCAACCCACACGCGGTCGTCCAATTCGATGGCCTGGTCTTGTCGCCGGGCCCAGGCGTCCCCGATGAGGCCGGCCAATTGATGCGCATCATCCCCATCGCCGCGGCTTACAGCGTGCCGACGCTGGGGGTGTGCCTCGGGATGCAAGCCATTGCCGAGCATTTTGGAGGGACGTTGCGCAACCTCGATCAGGTGCTGCACGGGCAGGCATCGCATCTCACGGAATTGGTGGCGGAAGGCATGCTAGTGGGGTTGCAGCCGCCTGTCCAAATCGGGCATTACCACAGCTGGGTGGTCGATGATGCGGAGTTGCCGGCCAACTTGGAGATTACAGCGCGGAATGCGGCAGGCCTGCCGATGGCGATGCGCCACCGCACCTTGCCGCTCGAAGCCGTTCAGTTCCATCCTGAATCGGTCCTTACGCCCGATGGCAAAACCATGCTCAGCAATTGGCTGCGCGGGGTAGCCGAACATCGCAAAGTCCAACCGGTGGACCGGTCGGCCATTCCCATTTGGCTGGAAGAAAAAAGCCCCAGCACCGAGCGGTACTGAGGCTTTGAAATACAGTGATTCGAGTCTGGCAGGAGAATCACTGGTTGCGGTAGTTCGACATCACTTCTTCGAACGTTTCCTTGAACTGGTCGTAGTTGTACTCAGCGCGGATGCGTTCTTCTTGCTGAAGCCCTTCGACATAGGCATCGGCCAACTGTCCGCCGCTCAATTCGATGGCGAGGTAGGCGATGTACTTCTTCTCCTCGGTCATGGTGAGCTCCTGGCAAATGGTCACGGCTCCGGTGAGCTTCTTGTTCACGATGGTGCGCGACAACTCGTTGAATTTGCTGGTG
>CALGDB010000117.1 GCA_937884175.1 uncultured Flavobacteriales bacterium | reverse complement strand
GCTGCAGCAATCGTTTTGGCCGGTGCTTGAGCAGCACGAGCACAACAGCGCATTGGTGACGGAAGATTTGCTTGCGACGGCAGTAGCCTACATCGCTGCCCAGGCGCGCTTGGCTGCCAATGGGCGGAAGACCCTGGTGACGGGAGGCGGAGCCTTCAATGAGGAATTGGTCCGGCGCTTTGGTGAAGCATTTCCGATTGACGAAGGGGATGTGCCCTTCGAAGCAATCGTACCCGATGCGACCCTCGTTCAAGGAAAAGAAGCCTTTGCGTTTGGCTTTTTGGGGCTCTTGCGGTGGCTGGAATGGGACAACGTCTGGCCCGAAGTCACAGGCAGCAGCATGGCTCATATGGGTGGAGCATTGTGGGGCAAGAACGGCTTATCTTCGCCCTCGCCAAATGCAATGCAATGACCATGAAAGAACTGCTCGAGGCCTACGAATCGAAGCGACCTGAAGTCGTATTTGAGTGGCAGGATGCCGAAACCGACGCCTGTGGTTGGGTGGTAATCAATTCATTGCGTGGCGGCGCAGCGGGCGGTGGCACGCGCATGCACCCTCGGCTGGACCGTCGAGAAGTGGAGAGCCTCGCCAAGACCATGGAGGTCAAATTCTCGGTCAGTGGCCCGCAGATCGGCGGGGCCAAATCCGGCATAGCATTTGATCCTTCCGATCCGCGAAAAGAAGGTGTGCTGCGGCGATGGTATGCGGCCGTCACGCCACTGTTGAAGTCGTACTACGGCACCGGTGGGGACATGAACGTGGACGAGATCCACGAAGTCATTCCGATTACCGAGGATTGCGGTATTTGGCATCCGCAAGAAGGGGTCTTCAATGGCCATTTCAATGCCAAGAATGCCGAAAAGGTGAAGCGCATCGGCCAGTTGCGCCAGGGGGTGTCCAAAATCGTGGACGATACGACGTACACGCCCAATTCCTCCAAGAAATACCGCATTGCTGACCTGATTACTGGCTATGGCGTGTCCGAGTCGGTGCGCCACTACTACCGGATTTACGGCGGCCAAGTAAGCAGTAAGCGGGTCGTCGTTCAAGGTTGGGGCAACGTGGGAGCGGCGGCAGCGTACTACCTCGCTCAGGCAGGTGCAGTGGTCGTTGGTATCATCGACCGCGCCGGTGGCATCATTGCGCCGGAAGGCCTGTCATTTGAAGAGGTGACCCAGATGTTTGAAGCCAAACAAGGCAACAGTTTGAACGCCGCTGACATGCTTTCATTCGATGAGGTAAACGCACGAATTTGGGATGTGGAAGCGGACGTATTCCTGCCCTGCGCGGCCTCGCGTTTGATCACACAGGACAAGCTGAATCGCATGGTGAAATCGGGTGTTGAGGTCATATCCAGTGGCGCCAATGTGCCCTTCGCAGATGCTGAAATTTTCTACGGTCCCATCGCAGAATCGGCAGATGGTCAGTTGGCCGTGGTTCCGGATTTCATCGCCAATTGCGGCATGGCGCGGGTGTTTGCCTACTTGATGAGCGAATCCGATGTCGACCTCAGCGACGAGGCGATTTTCTCGGATACGTCGGCGACCATCGAGCGCGCACTTCAGGAGACACACGGCAGGAACCAAGGCCGAACAGGGCTGGCTGCCACAGCGTTTGAAATCGCGTTCAGCAAGCTCATGCCAGCGCAAGGAAATTAACGACCCATTAAACCCGCGACGGCCTCCCATGTTGTAATTTCAGCCACCCGAATTCGTAAATCCCATGGAATTTATTGTTCTCGCCATTTTCGTTCTGGGCTACTTGTTCATCGCTTTGGAACACACCTTTCACATTGACAAGGCGGCGAGTGCATTGCTCACGGGGACCATTTGTTGGGGGCTGTTTGTGGTTGGCGTCCATGAGGTTCCAGCACATTTAGCGTCTGATTTTGCCGCGTATGCTGCGGAATTCAATGGCACCAACACTCAGGCGCTGCATCATTTCTTCGAGCACCGGTTGTTGCACCACATGGAGGACATCAGCTCCATCCTCTTCTTCTTATTGGGGGCCATGACCATTGTGGAATTGGTGGATGCGCACGAAGGATTCAGCGTCATCACCGACCGCATCAAGACCTCCAATAAAGTGAAGTTGATGTGGATCCTCAGCCTGTTGACGTTTTTCTTCTCGGCCGTGCTGGACAACCTTACCACCTCGATTGTGATGGTGTCCCTGCTGCGAAAAATAATTGACGACAAGGAAACGCGGTGGATTTTCGCGGGCATTGTGATCATTGCTGCCAACGCTGGTGGTGCGTGGTCGCCCATTGGTGACATAACGACGACCATGCTTTGGATTGGCAATCAGCTGACCTCTGATGTGATTATCACCAACCTCATTGTCCCTTCGCTGGCGTGTCTGGTGGTTCCACTCGGCATCCTGTCTGTCACCATGAAGGGCGAAGTCAAGCGTCCAGACATCAAGAAAGACGAGAAAGATCCCACGACCCCCGGGGAGCGTAAGCTGGTGTTTTTCATGGGCGTGGCGGGGCTGCTGTTTGTTCCAGTGTTCAAGACGGTGACTCACCTGCCGCCGTTCATGGGCATGATGCTTTCGCTTGGTATGATGTGGGTCATCACGGAAATCATCCACCGCAGCAAGAACCACGAGGACCGCGATCAGTTGTCGGTCATCGGCGTTTTGCGCAAGATTGATGCCGCCTCGGTCCTGTTCTTTTTGGGCATTCTGCTGGCAGTTGCCTCGTTACAGGAAATCGGTCACCTGATTACAGCTGCCTCTTGGCTTCGGGATACCATGGGTGATGTCTATGCGATCAATGTGGTTATTGGTTTCCTGTCGGCCATCGTCGATAACGTGCCGCTGGTGGCCGCTTCCATGGGTATGTATGACATTGCGCCGGCGGCCACTACGGGCTGGGAAGGGTACTTTGTGCAGAACGGTATCTTCTGGCAATTCCTCGCCTACTGCGCAGGAACCGGAGGATCGGCGCTGATCATTGGTTCAGCGGCAGGCGTGGC
>CALGDB010000116.1 GCA_937884175.1 uncultured Flavobacteriales bacterium | reverse complement strand
GTCATCGAGGCCAACAGAGTAGCCGTATTCGATGACCCATTTGTCGTAGGGACCGGGTTTATCGTCAAAGAATTTGGTCTGGTCTTCTTTGTTCCGCGCGAAGTTGATGGATGGATAATCCATGACACTGTTCGACATGCCCTTCGCGTTGACGGCGTCGGCATCCTTGAGGGCTTCCGGCGTTTGCATGGTCGAACCAGCCATGTTGTGGCTCAGTCCGAGGGTATGCCCAACTTCGTGCAGCACCAAACGATGCAGGGTCTCACGGGTGAATTTTTCTTGCTCGTCACTGCCAAATGACCGAGCGCGCAGCGCGGCCAAACCGAACAGCGTCTGCTGCGCCTGAACCGCACCAGCATCGCAGCGGTGCATCCATTCTGCATAGCGTACCCGGGAACCTTCAGGGGCTGCGTACTCTTCATCTATACTGTCAAATCCGGCATTCTGGAATACCTCAGAACGCCACAACCGCCCGGTCATTCCGCTCCATTCTAGCATGATGTCTGCACCGAGGATTTCGCCGGTGCGCGGGTTGACAAAACTGGGGCCATATCCGCTGTAGCGGGGGCTGGGCGAAGACGTCCAGCGCAAAACGTTGTAGCGGATGTCACCGGCGTCCCAATCGGCCGTGTCGGGCTGTACCTTGACGACTACGGCGTTGGAAAATCCAAGTGGTTCGAAGGCTTGGTTCCATTTTTCAACTCCGGTCTGGATGTATTCACGGAACTCATACGGTGTAGTGTTCTCAATCCACCAGGTGATGGGCTTCACCGGTTCGGAAACGGCGGCGGTAGGGTCTTTTTTCTCCAAACGCCAGCGGTGGATCATGTCGCGCCAGGGCGTTGAGGAGGTCGAAGTCATGTGCTCCATCTGCGTTGTGAAGTAGCCAACGCGCGCATCGTCGGGACGCGGCGCGAATCCATCCTCCGGCATGTTGATCAGGCTGTGCTGGTAACGCACGGTGATGAAGCGCGCATCCTCGAGGGCTGCCCCTCCGGTCTTCGGTGCCGGATTGTCGTACACATAGTCGACAATGACTTCGGTGTTCTCCGGGTAGTTGTTGATGCGGTGAATTTTCGTCTTTTCACGTGAGAGCTTACCCAATACTGACTCACCTGGGCGACGGGAGGGACGCTTGATCATCTCAACGTCCTCTTTCAAAAACAGCGCATCGCCCGAGACGAGGTGGACGGTTTTGGAGGAATCCTGTCCTTCGATTTTCAAGCTCGCCAATATGGGCGTGTTGACGTTAGCACCCGCGGCTTTGGCCAATGGCGAGTCCTGGTCGAAATAGTAATTAGTGTTTTCGGCGTGCAATTCGATGCGGTCGAAGTGCTTGTGGAAAGAAATCACCTTGCTGTTCCGGTAGCTTCCGCGCGTGTATCCGCTCTCGGCAACGCCGTCGTCAACGTGGGAGAAGTAGATGAACTCCCGCTCCATCATGGAGTCCGGAATGGCGAGGTAGCTGCTGCCTTTGACCGTGTCGGTATACAGCGTGAAAAGACCGTCCAACGTCGCACAGTTTTTGACGACCTCATCAATGGACTTGATGGCGTCTTTGTCCGGGCGTCCTTTGGGGGTCTCAGTTTGGCCTTTTTTCTTGGATTTCTTGCCGCGTTGGGCGTGGGCCTCAGTGGCGAGGGTTGCAGTCATCAGGCCCATGCATAGCAGGGCGATGGACGAGATGGAAAATTTCCTCATAGGGGTATCAAGTGAAAATCAGGTTGAGCCCTAAGATAGGGGCACGTGCCGCTGTTTTTACTTGAAACCGCGGTCCGATTTGATTTGTTCGTAAGCTGCCTGAATGGCATCAAAACGCTCGCGGGCTTGCTTTTTGTGTGCTTCACCCAAATCTAACACCTTGTCCGGATGGAATTTCACAGCGAGTTTTCGGTAGGCTTTTTTTACCTCGGAATCGGTAGCCGATGGATTGATTTCCAGCACTTTGTAGGGATCAGGTGAACCTGCGTTGAAGAGCTCCTCAATGCTCGCGAGGTCGGCTGCTGATATGGCCATCCACCCGGCAATCTGGCGGATGATGGTGATTTCATTCGTGTGAATTTGGCCGTCCGACTTGGCAATTCCGTAGAGGTATTGGATCAGGAGCCGCCGCTTGGCGACGTCCATGTGCCGTCGGATTTGGTCTGCTACCTCCCGGGTATTGATGGGTTGCTTCAGAACGTCACGGAGCATCAAGGTCAACTGATCCGCTTGCCGTGCGCCGAAGTTTTTTCTCAGGAAGTCCTTGACGAAATCGAGTTCAGACTTCAGTATCCGATTGTCCGCCTTCATGACGGCTGCACTCAATACTAGCAGCGCTAAGCTGAAATCACCCGGACGTGTATGGGAACGTGCGGCGCGAGGCGTGCCCTCTACGGACAGGCTACTGTCCGAGAACATCTTGCCAAACGTATAACCCAAGATGCCACCGATCGGGCCACCTAAAGCCCAACCGATGGCACCTCCAATCCATGCGCCGTATCGGCTCACGCGAGTTCGGCGTATCCCTTCTCGATGAAGGAGGTGAGTTCTTCGCCTTCCAACAACCCCTGCGACAAGCGCGCGAGATCACCCGCTTTTTTAGCCATCGCCGTGCGTGCGGCTTCGTCCTTTTCCGACAGGATTTTCTGCACGAGTGGGTGGTTGGCATTGACAGCGACGTCGTAGCTATCGGGCAGGTTGCCAAACATCTGGAACCCGCCTCCGCCGACGGCTTGCTGCTCCTTCATGCGGCGCATGAACTCCGAACGGGTAATGGTCAGTGGGGCCGCAGTGGGGGACATCGCCACGAATTTTACCTTGTAGGATTCGCCGGGGAAGGCGCTTTCAATGACGGGCTTGACTTCCTCTTCTTGCTTTTCGTCGAGGGTGCTGGTTGCGGCTTCTTCCGTCTCGATGAGGTTGTCGATGACGTCCGAATCGACGCGCTTGAATTGAACGTCAGGGTATGCTTCCTCCAGCTTTTGAACCATGTGGGAAGCCAGTGGGCCTTCCATCACCAGCACCTTGTACCCGCGCTCCAACGCCGTAGCGATGAAGCCGTGTTGGCTGGTTGCATCGGCGGTGTAGGGGAGGATGACCTTGCCGTTTTTGTCTTTCTGGGTTTCGCCAACTGCTTCGATCAACTCTTCGTAGGTCATGCACGCGCCGGTGGTTTCTTTGAAGAGCATGAATTTTTTGGCGCGATCCATGAACTTCTCGTCCGTGAGCATCCCGTACTCGATGAAGATGCGCAGGTCGTCCCACTGGGCCGCAAACGACTCACGGTCCTTTTTGAACATGGAATTCAGCTTGTCCGACACCTTCTTGGAGATGTGACCGCTGATTTTTTTGACGTTGGCGTCTTCTTGGAGGTAGGAGCGCGAGACGTTCAATGGAATGTCCGGAGAATCAATCACACCGTGCAGGAGCGTGAGGAAATCAGGAACGATGTTCTCTACGTTGTCTGTGATGAACACCTGGTTGGAGTACAGGTGGATTTTGTCCCGGCGCAATTCCATTTCTTTCTTCAACTGTGGGAAATACAGAATGCCTGTGAGGTTGAATGGGAAGTCCACGTTCAGGTGAATGTGGAACAGCGGATCCTCGAAGTTCATCGGGTACAAATCCTTGTAGAATTCCGCGTAGTCTTCGTCCTTCAGGTCAGCTGGTGCCTTGCTCCACAACGGCTTGGTGGCATTGACGACGCGCGGGACGGTGAATTCGATTTTCTTGACGTTGCCATTTTCGTCTTTCTCACCCGAAGGATCGTCGTTCCATTCGGACTTGGTTCCGTGGATGATCTCCACCGGCATGAACTTGCAGTACTTGGTCAAAATGCCTTGGATGCGGGCATCCTCGAGAAATTCTGCGCTGTCGTCGGCAATGTGCAGTACGATGTCTGTACCGCGTTCGGCCTTCTCTGCTGCTTCGATGGAGTACTCCGGTGAGCCGTCACAGCTCCACTTGACCGGGGTGGCGTCCTCGCGCTGGCTCCAGGTGACGATATCCACCTGTTTTGCGACCATGAAGGCCGAATAGAATCCGAGGCCAAAGTGACCGATGATGGCCGTTTTGGCTTCTTCGCCTTGGTACTTATCAAGGAATTCAGTGGCACCAGAGAAAGCGATTTGGTTGATATACTTATTCACTTCCTCCTCGGTCATTCCGATGCCGCGGTCTCGAATGGTCAGCGTCTTCGCTGCCTCGTCGCGAATCACCTCGATGGAAGTCGTTCCTTCAACGGCGGGTACTTCGCCCAATTTGGCCAGCGTGTTGCGTTTCTGGGTCGCATCGACCGCGTTTGAAACCAATTCCCTAAGAAAAATCTCGTGATCACTGTACAGGAATTTCTTGATGATTGGAAAAATGTTTTCCGTTTGGACATTGATGTTTCCAGTTGCCATGGTTTTCGATTTGTTAATTTGAGAAGAGCAAGGTTCAAGCCAAGCGCCATTTGCGTTCGATTTTCTGCCATTCTGACCCGTTGACCCGTCTTTTGCGGAATCCTTTGCGCCGCAATGTCACTTCCTTTTGGCGTGAACCCCTAACTTTCCACTTGAATCTGTGCCAAATCTGCCACCATGATGCTGTTTCAACGTTGTTCAGTCGCTGCTCTGCTTTGCAGCCTTCCATTGCTTTCTTCTGCACAGTCCGGTTCGACAGAGGATCCGGATTGGTCGGTTTTGATGCAGCAGCAGGATGCTTCGCCGGATGAAATTCGTGCCCTGTTTGAGGTGCACTGGGAAGGCAGAGAACGCGTCAAAGGTTCCGGCTACAAGCAAGTTGAACGGTGGTTGCATTTAATGGATGGCCGTACGGACCACCAGGGACACGCCTTGACAAGCGAGCAAACAGTGGATGCCCACCGACAAATTGAACAATGGCGAGCGGAAGGCCGATCGCTGGAGGGGAATTGGCAGGTCTGTGGTCCGACCTTGGACGACATCACCACCAGGGATAACATTCGAGGTGTTGGACGCATGAACGCATTGGCCTTTCACCCAACTGATCCGGCCATCATCTTTGCAGGTGCGCCAGCAGGCGGCCTGTGGCGATCCTATGACGGTGGTGCCAATTGGGAAACCAACACCGACGATTTCCCCACGCTCGGAGTCAGTGCCATTGCATTTGCCCCGACCGACCCGACAATTGTTTACATCGGAACCGGTGACCGAGACGCTTCTGATAGCCCGGGTATGGGCGTGATGAAGTCCCTCGACGGCGGACTGACGTGGGAATTTGCCAACAGTGGAATCAGCGGGTACGTCGTGGGAGACCTTGCCGTGCACCCAGCGAATGGGGACCAAGTGGTGGCCTCAACAAGCAACGGCATTTTCAAAACGACGGATGGCGGTGAGACGTGGTACCAGGTCTCCAACAACACCCAGAATTACAAAGACATCGCGGTGCACCCCACCAACCCCGATATCATCTACTGCACCGGTCAAGGCCGTTTCTGGCGCTCCGAAGACGCAGGTGAAGACTGGGAGTACGTCAACGATGGGATTGTGCCGAGCACGCGCATGGTCATCGCTGTGACGCCCGCCGCACCCGAAAACGTATACGTCCTCTCAGCCGGCACGTACGAATACCGGGCGTTCTACAAATCCGAGGATTCGGGATTGAATTTTGTGGAGATGAGCGACAGTCCCAACATCCTGGGGTGGAGTGCGTCAGGTGATACCGATGGCGGTCAGGCTTGGTACGACTTGGCGCTCGAAGCCGATCCGTTAGTGGTAGACCGGGTGTACGCAGGCGGCATCCGAATGAAGCGTTCTGACGATGCCGGTGCGACGTGGATTGACGTGCAAAACAGCTACCTGCACGTGGACCAACACGCCTTGGTGGCCAACCCCCACACGGATGAGGTGTGGCTGGCCAACGACGGGGGCATTTATCGGTACGAGGACAACACCCAATGGCAGGACATGAGTCATGGGATTGTGACCGGCGAGATTTACAAAATTGGCCAAAGCCCATTCGACGGCAACCGCGCCATGAACGGCTACCAAGACAACGGCACTTACCTATTTAATGGTGTGCAATGGTCGCGGGGCAGCGGTGGAGACGGATTTGAGTGCATCTACGACCCGAACGACCCCGAGTGGTTCTTCTCCAGCTCCCAGTACGGGCGCATCTATCGAACAGGACCGGGCATCCAGTCGCAGACGATTGTGGCCAATGGTACGCTTGGCATCAACGAAGGTGGGGCGTGGTCAACGCCGTTTACTGTCTCCGCTGAGGATTCTGAAACCATGTATGTGGGCCTCCTAAACGTGTGGCGTTCCATGAATGTGAAGCATCCCGTTAAGGACAGCATTGTTTGGGAAAAAATCAGTTCTGAACTCGGGGGGAATGACGCGAACACCATGCGCGTTGTGCACCACGATCGCAATGCTCAAAATAGATTGTACGCCACCGAAGCCACGCGCAAATTCTTCCGTTGCGACAACGCTTTGGCGGATGTGGACAGCGTCACTTGGCATGACCTTTCGAACAACCTTCCTTTGAGCGCTCAGCCGGTGCTGGCTATTGAAACGGTTCACGGCGAGGACAGCACAGTCTACATCTCGTTCAATTACAAAGTGTGGAAATCCACAGATTTGGGCGAAGACTGGACCGAATTGGAGGGCGATCTGCCTTCGTTGCCCATCAATACCTTGGTGTATGACACCACCGGAACAGGTGGCCTGTACGCCGGTACAGACATGGGTGTGTACTACTGGAGTAATTCGGATTCCACCTGGATGGATTTTTCAAACGGTTTGCCGGCCACCGTTCGCGTGACGGAATTGGAGCTCTATCCGGGTACCGGCACCAACGATCCACAGCGCCTGCGAGCAGGGACGTATGGCCGTGGGATGTGGGAGACGGATGCATACGGCGAGCCGGTCGGATTCCCGGCGATTGCTTTCTTGGAACCGGCCGCGGGAGAGACGTCCATCTATGGCGATGCACAGGTGCAGTTGGCTTTTCGGCGCAACCTGCAGGCGGTGGAAATGGCTGATCTAACCGCCGATGACATTGCTGTTACCAACGCCACAGTGGAAAATCTCGTTCCCAACGCGAGCGGATACGAAGTAACCGTGATTCCTGAGGAATACGGTCCGGTAGCGTTGGTTGTTCCCGATGGCATTGCGGTAGAAGTCGGTGGATTTGAATTGCCCAACTTGGGGTCCGACACCTTGCTGTTGGTATACCATCCAGCGCCGCTTGACTTCGGTCCATGGGGACCCGGTGGGGTGGGCAACGAAGATGATTTGTCGATCTGGCTGCGCGCGGACCATGGAACCTATGGCGCATCCGGCGAAGAAGTGGGGTACGGGGAGGCCGTATACGAGTGGCGCGATGTGCTTTCCGGTAATTTCAGTTCGGCCTACCAGGACGATGGAGAAGCCGCACCGTTGGCCACGGGAGATGGACTCAATGGTCACCCCGCGTTGAAGTTTGACGGTGTGAACGACTGCGTGGTAGCACCCACGGTCGAAATGAAGCGGGAAGTATCGGCGTTTAGTGTGGCCCGCGGCGCCGAAACAGCTTGGAACGATCACGGATGGATCGCCAGCGCTCGGCATGACAACGGCTTCATCTTGCACCCTTGGAAAGACCAGAGCAGCTATCAGTCTGTGGTCATCGACAGTGAAGGCAACTACGCCGAAGCTACACCGCTTTGGATTGTCGACGCATCGTTGCCTCAATTTTATGGCGTGATTTACGGGCAATCCGACTGGGACCAGCAATTCTACACCATCGTAAACGATACCCGATTGCCGTTCCCAGGTTCGAACATCGGGCTGCGCGACGCCACCGACTTCGTCGAGGTGCGCTACGGCTGGGACTTCGATGATCGTTTTGGTGAAGGATTCATCTCTGAGCATTTCATCTTCGGACGGCGCTTGTTCGAGTCGCACCGCACCATCGTGTCGAACTACATCGCCGCGCGATACGGAATCAACCTCGGCAACGTTCAACACTACTTCCGGGACCAGTACCCCGAAGACGTGGCGGGCATCGGCCGCGAAAGCGAATGGGATCAGCACCACGATGCGCAAGGCATTGGTGCCGTGCGCATCAGTGACGCGTCAGATTTACAGGATGGCGAATACCTGTTCTGGGGTCACGATGGCGGTGCAGCTGAGGTGGTGACCGCATTCCCTTTCCAATCCGAGCGTTTGGAACGCATTTGGGCCTGTGAAGAGGTAGGGGACGTTGGTACGGTGAATTTCCGCATCCAAGACGCGGGCGTAGCTGAATTGTTCATGTCTGGAAGCATCGGACTGATTGTAGCGGAAGGAGATGAATTCAGCATCTTCAACCAGCCTGATTTTTATCCGTTGCAGAACCAGGGCCAGTACTGGTCAACCGAGGTAGACTTGCCGGAACACGGTGTGTTCACCATCGGGTTTGCGCCAGTGATGCGTGTTGATGAGTCCTTGGCTGAAGCCGATTGGCAGGTGTATCCCAATCCGGCGAATGACGTGCTGAACATTGCGTCTCGCTTCATCGAGACGGCTGGTATACAGTGCCGCGTAGTGGACTTGTCAGGCCGCGTGGTTGCTGCGTGGCCGTGGTCCGGCGGTCAGCGCATGGCTGTGGACGTCTCGGCTTGGCCGAATGGCGTGTACGTCGTGGAATTCGAAAAGGACGGATTGCGCCACGCTCTCCCGTTCATGAAGCAGTAACGCTCCGTTCATTCGAGCAGCAGTCGGACCGTCGACGTTTTGCCCGAAGGCGTCAAGCTTCGAATGGTATAGGTGCCTGCCGCCCATGATTCTGAAGGCAGCTGGGCTTGGCTGCCGGCGCCGATGAAGAAGGTGTGGATGCTCCGACCGGTGGCATCGAACACAAGGAACTCCGCCGCTTCGGGTCCGTTTTGAATCCATGCAGCACCGGCGGTGGGGTTGGGGTAGGTGAAAAAGCTTTCCGCAGGTGCTTCGGCTTCCGCAACATTGACAGCTGGTCCGAACCGATACACCGTGCCCTCAACCGGTACGCCCGATAAATTGGTGCCAGAGTAATACCATTGGTAAAAGTCATCGGTCAAAGTCCAATCCGGAGCACCTGCGTCGCCATCCGCCGTGTAAAATGTACCTGAATAATAATCGTAGTCAAACCCGAGAATGATTCCAGAGGTCAGGAATTCGAGTTGATTCAAGGAATCCGAGGGAATCGTATTCGAACCGAAACGGTATTCAATGATGCCGCCGCTCTCGTAGATCCACGTTTGAAAACTGAGGCGCGCAGTGGTCGTGCCAAGGCCAGAAATCTCGTCGTAGAGGCCACATTCGTCCCATTCCACTTTCAGGATGCGGTTAGGTGAATCGCCGGTGACCTGGTATTGGATGCTACTGAACTCTTCCGCTTCCACCGCGCCAATGTCCATGACGTCCAAGCTGATGGGCCAAAGGATGTTCAGCAGGCTGTTTTCGGTGGTGTTCATGAGCATTTCTCCCGTGCCGCCCAGCATCAAAATGCCGCCCGATTTGTTTCCATCGAGGTCAATGATAAAGTCCAGCGGGATTTGGACTTCGGGATCATCCCAACCCACTTCAATGCCCAGTGAAGTGGGGTTGTCCAAAGGCACGTAGTATTCGTTGAGTACCGTCGCACTGTAGGGGAATTGGCTGTGGGCGGCTGCAAAGCAGGCCAGCGTAGCAATCAGGAGTAAGGGCTTATTCATGGCTTAGAAGTTAGGACGCAGCAGCGACTTGGAGTAGAACTCATCGATTACCCGGACGACTTCCCCTGGTGAATCAACGAGGTGGAACAAGTCCGGATCACCGGGGCTGATGGTTTTATAGTTGACGGCGAGGGTGGTTTTCATCCAATCGACGAGGCCAGCCCAGAACTTCGTATCGTACAAAATGATGGGAACAGGATCGACCTTTGCCGTTTGCACGAGGGTCAAGGCTTCAAACAGTTCATCCAGGGTTCCAAATCCACCCGGCATCACAACGAAGCCTTGGGAATACTTCACAAACATCACCTTTCGTACGAAGAAGTAATCGAAGTCGATGCTCTTGTCGGGATCGATGTAGGGGTTGTTGTGTTGCTCGAAAGGCAACTCTATGTTCAGCCCCACAGACGTGCCTCCGACGTCATGCGCGCCGCGGTTGCCAGCTTCCATCACGCCGGGACCACCACCGGTAATAACCCCGTATCCGCGGGCGCTCAGTTGGCGCGCGACTTCCCGGGATTGGTTGTATACCGTCGAGTCTTCCGCCATACGGGCTGATCCGTAAATGCTCACACAGGGTCCAATGCGCTGCAGGGTCTCAAACCCCTGCACGAATTCCCCCATGATTTTAAAGATGGACCAACTGTCGTTGGTTTTGATTTCATTCCAATCGCGTTGCTTCAGGCCTTTCTTCATGTGTTGCTTTTACGTACCCACAATAGTACGTAAAAACGGTCCGGTGGTGCTGTCGGCGTTGGCAGCGACTTCTTCGGGTGTGCCGGTGGCGACAATTTTTCCGCCACGTTGACCACCTGCGGGACCTAGGTCGATGAGGTGGTCCGCGACCTTGAGGACGTCCAAGTTGTGCTCGATCACGAGTACGGTGTTGCCTTGATCCACCAATCGCTGGAGCACATCAATCAGCATCTGAATGTCTTCAAAATGCAGTCCTGTGGTGGGTTCATCCAGCACATAGAACGTCCGGCCGGTGCTGACGCGGGCCAGTTCGGTGGCGAGTTTGACGCGCTGGGCTTCTCCGCCCGAAAGGGTGGTGGATTGCTGCCCCAAGGTGATGTATCCCAAGCCGACGTCTTGGAGGGTTTTGGCGATGCGCTTGATCTTGGGAAAGGAGTCAAAAAACTCCACAGCCTCGTTAACGGTCATCCCCAAGACATCTGAGATGGATTTGCCCCGGTAGCGGACTTCGAGGGTTTCCCGGTTATACCGTTTGCCTCTGCACGCCTTGCACTCCACATGGACGTCCGGCAGGAAGTTCATCTCTACGGTCTTGATTCCAGCACCTTTGCATTCTTCGCATCGTCCGCCTGCGACGTTGAAGCTGAACCGGCCGGGTTTGTAGCCGCGTATGGCTGCTTCAGGGAGTTTGGTAAACAGAGCGCGGATTTCATTGAAGATTCCGGTGTAGGTGGCTGGATTGCTGCGGGGCGTTCGTCCAATGGGGCTCTGGTTGATGGCAATGACCTTATCTAGGTGCTGCAAGCCCGTCAGTTTCTTGTAGGGCAGGGGGGCCTGTGTCTCTTCAAAATAGTGGTTGTGCAGCGCTGGGTAGAGGGTTTGATTAACCAACGAACTCTTACCGCTTCCGCTGATGCCGCTCACACACGTGAGCGTACCTAGTGGTATGACCAGGTCGACGTTTTGCAAGTTGTGGCCGGTAGCACCCGTGAGCTTGAGCTTGGCGCTGCGCCCCGTCTTCCTCCGCTTGGGAATGGCAATCGACTTCGTTTTATTGAGGTACTGGGCGGTGCTGCTTTCCGTTCCGAGGTGGGCAGATGGCGGACCTTGCGCCACCACATAGCCTCCGTGCAAACCTGCTCCGGGACCGATATCAATGAGGTGATCGGCCTTTAGCATCATTTCTTCATCGTGCTCGATGACAATGACCGAGTTGCCTGCATCCCGCAGTGCTTGCAGGCTCTTGATGAGGCGCTCGTTGTCCCGTTGGTGCAGACCGATGCTTGGCTCATCTAGGATGTACAGCACTTCGGTCAACCGGCTTCCGATTTGCGTAGCCAGCCGAATGCGCTGGGCCTCGCCACCCGACAAGGTGCGGGCAGATCGGTCAAGGGCCAGGTAATCGAGGCCGACGTCGACTAGGAACCCCAAACGCGCATTGACTTCTTTTAGCGGTTCATTCAAGATGACGCGCTGCTTGTCTGTGAGCCGTTCATCCAATGATTGGAACCACTCGGCCAGTGTGGCCATGTCCATTTGCCCCAATTCCGCGATGTTCTTGCCGCCCAATTTGAATTGCAAACTGATGGGCTTCAGCCGCGTGCCCTCGCACGAAGGGCAGGTTTTCTTCTGCATAAACCGCCGCGCCCAGCGGCGGAGGGGGATTGAATTGCTGCGTTCGGCGGCCGACTCAATGGTGGCAATTACGCCTTCCCAGTTGACGTGGCTACCGGAAGTTCCGGCGCGTCCGGGCACCCAAACGTGTTCCTTCGAACCGTACAAGATTTCTCCTATGACCTCAGGAGCCAAGTCCCTGATGGGGGTTTTGAGGGTGTCACCCGAAGCATCCAAAAGTGCTTGGATGACTTGCATGGTCCGGTTGCCCTTGATGTCGCCCAGCGGCGCAATGCCCCCCTTGTGGATGCTTTTGCTGTCGTCGGGGATAATCAGTGACAATTCCGCCTCGGCGACTTCACCCAGCCCATTGCATTGCGGGCAAGCTCCGTATGGAGAGTTAAACGAAAACAAATTCGGTTCGGGATCAGGGTAGGCATCGCCGGTGGTTGGACACATCAAATGCCGGCTGAAATGGCGCACGGTATTTTCACTTTGGACGGTGACGCCCATGTTGCCTTTGCCTAAGTTCAAGGCAGTCTTGATGGAACGCAAGAGGCGCTCTTGGTCATCGAGGCGAACTTCGAGGCGGTCGATGACCACTTCGATATCGTGCACCTTGTACCGGTCTAGGCGCATGCCGGATTCGAGCTCGACCAAAACACCGTCGATTCGGGCCCGCACGTAGCCTTGCTTCATGACCGATTCGAATAACTCGCGGTAGTGGCCTTTCCGACCTTTGACGAGGGGGGCGAGCAATAGGATGCGCTGGCCGTGGTAATCTTGGAGCATTCGCTCTAGGATCTCTTCGTCCGTGAATCGGATCATCTTCTCACCTGTTTGTAAGCTGAAGGCATCCGCGGCTCGGGCGTAAATCAGACGCAGGAAGTCATGCACTTCTGTGATGGTGCCGACGGTTGAACGTGGGTTTTTAGAAATGGTCTTTTGCTCGATGCTGATGACCGGGCTCAGTCCAGTGATTTGGTCGACTTTGGGTCGCTCTAATCCTCCAAGGAACTGCCGGGCGTAGGCTGAGAAAGTCTCGAGGTACCGGCGCTGGCCCTCGGCGTACAGGGTGTCAAAGGCCAGACTTGACTTACCGCTTCCACTGACACCGGTGATGACGACCAGTTGATTGCGCGGAATGTTGATCGAGACGTCTTTGAGGTTGTGCTCGCGTGCACCCACCACGCGGATTTCAGCTTCGTCAGCTGTCGCAGTGGTGTGAGGTGCGTGTGCATTTCCCATGGGAAGCCAACAAATCGTTCAACCCCGTGTTCAATTTGCCTTCGCGTCAGACAGGCGCTTGATGCGGAAGCCGATAGCTGCCATAGTCAAGGTCATCAGCGGGCTGATCCAATTGAAGATGCAGTAGGGCAGGTAGGCCCACGTAGCCACACCGAGAATACCACTTTGAGCGACGCCGCACGTATTCCAGGGGATGAGGACGCTGGTCACGGTTCCACTGTCTTCCAGCGTGCGACTGAGGTTCTCCGGTGCGAGGTCACGCTCAGCGTAGGCGTCCTTGAGCATGTTTCCTGGAACAACAATGGCGAGGTATTGATCAGATGCGAGGACATTGAAGGCAAGGCAAGTGCCCACCGTTCTCCCCACCAGACCAAACGTGGTTTGCACTCCACTCAAAATCGCTTGGGTGATACGTTCTAGCATGCGTGTGGCTTGCATCGTTGCACCGAAAACCATGGCACACAAGATGAGCCACACGGTGTTGAGCATGCCGGCCATGCCGCTTGATGTAAGCAAATCGTTGGCCATGGCATTCGAGGTGGATATGGCACTGTCTAGGGCCATGGATTGGATGGATGCTTTGAACGCTGCCAAGCCGAATCCACCGGCGTCACTTTCTACCCCAGCTACTTCACGAATGATGTCAGGTTGGAAAATGACAGCGGTCAGCGCTCCGAGCAAGGTGCCAATGAGCAACGCAGCAGCGGCTGGGACTTTGCGGGCGATCAAGACGATCACAACCACTGGGGCGATGAAGAGCCCGAAGTGAATGTTGAATGCTGCGAACACAGCGGCTCCAAATTCATCGGCAAAGGCCGCAGAAACACCATCAGTTGCAGCCGCCCCTCCGAACCCGATGACCAAGAAAACAGTCAGGGCAATGACCAAGCTCGGCACAGTGGTGAGGGTCATGTACCGAATGTGGCTGAACAGGTCAGTTCCGCCAACAGCTGCAGCGATGTTGGTGGTGTCACTCAATGGTGACATTTTGTCTCCAAAATAGGCGCCTGAGATGATCGCGCCGGCAATCCAACCTTCGCTCAAGCCCAAGGCTGAACCAATGCCCACGAGGGCGACCCCGACTGTACCAACGGTGCCCCAAGAGCTTCCCGTTGCGAGGGAGAGCAAACCACAAATAATGCAGGCGGCAAACAGGAAGATACCAGGTTCGAGGATTTGCAATCCGTAGTGGATGAATGCGGGGATGATGCCCGCGATGAGCCACGTCCCCGACAGCGCGCCTATCATCAACAAGATGAGGATGGCTTCAGTGGTTTGGGAGACGGAATGCGCGATGGCTTCGCTGATGGCTTTCCATGGTACACCGCGGGCCATGCCTATACCGCCTGCGATGAACGCCGCCAGCAGCATTGCGATTTGGTTGGCTCCGTAAGAACTGTCCTCACCAAACGCGACGACGTCCGCTGCTAGCAACCCGATGAGGGCAGCCACGGGAACCAAAGACAGCCCCAAGGATGGCATGGCAGGCTTTTGAGGCATCACGCGTTGGCTTTGATGTCTTCCTCTGAAGCTTCGCCGGCCGGATTCAGTGCGGTCTTTTCAATGCGGATTTTGGCGCCGTCGACTTGGATGAGCACAGTACGTTCATTCATATCCACCACCTTCCCGTGGATGCCTCCGATGGACACTACCTTATCGCCCTTCTTCAGGCCTTCGCGGAAGGTCTTGGCCTCTTTTTGTTTTTTAACCTGTGGTCGAATCATGAAGAGGTACATGATCAAGAACATCCCGCCGATGAGGAGGAAAAAACTCAGCCCGCCCTCACCTGGAGCCGGGCTTTGGAGGGTCAATCGTGCGTATAAGTTGAGCATGGTATACAGGGTTGTTTTATTCTTTGGTTGATGGGCCGATGACCTCCGCGTTCAAGACCAAGGTTGTGGTCGAAGGCACGGCGTTGGTGACAACGAAGACCTCTTTTCGGTTCGCACCGACACGCCCGCGGCTGTCAAAGCGCACGGCCATCTCGCCTTTGCCACCCGGTTGGATAGGCTCTCTTGGCCATTGTTCGGCGAGGGTGCACCCACACGATGTGCTGACGTCGGAGAGGATCAGTGGTGCGCTGCCCGTGTTCTGAAAGGAAAACACCACGTCAACCTGGGTGCCTTCGCTGACAATGCCTAGTTCCACCAAGGTGTCTGCAAATGCGATAGCGGGCAAGTCGGCCGGGGTGGAGGCAGCAGTGCTGGCGGTTGCCGGGATGTGGATGAGGTCGGTACTCACGCTGGCTGATTCGCCCCAGTCGCACCCAATCGTGCAAAAAACGAAGGCCACCCTGGCAAACAAAGTGAACGAGGAATGCCAGCGTTTCATTCGATGAGGCCCCTTCCTGTTTTCTTGATCACCCCGTCTTTCTTCAATTTCCCAAAGAGCTCGTCGAGTATCCCGTTGATGAAGCCGTGGCTTTTCGGTGTACTGTAGTACTTCGACAATTCGATGTACTCGTTCAGGGTGACTTTCAGTGGAATAGATGAGAAGGTTCGCGCTTCTGCAAGGGCCATTTTCATCAAAATCCGATCCATCAGCGCGATGCGCTCCAGGTCCCAATTGGCGGCCGCCTCCGTGACATAGGCTTCGTTTTCCTCGGCCTGCGCTAACGTTTCGGTAAACAGCCCTTCGAAAAACTGCCGGTCATCGTCATCGTCGCGCCAGAGGGGCAGGAGCTCGACGTCCTCGTCGGCTTCTCCGATGGTTTTGATGGTCTTGATGGCCATGGACGCAGCAAGGTCGAGGTCATCGTTCCAGAAGATGCTGAGTTCTTCGAGGTTGTCCTGAAACAACTCTTCGTTGATCATGTGCTTGCGAAACATGCGAATTAGGCATTCCCGATCATGGCGGAAACCGCGTTCCTCGCTGGCCATGTATGCCGTGTACTCCTCGTGGTCGAGAAGTCCTCGAAAAATCTTCCGCAGCATTTCTTGATGATCCCCCCAACCAATGTTACCGTCGGCGGTAGCCTTGCTGAGGTTTTTGCTGTTCGCCAGAACCCGCAGGGGACGGTTAGTCACAAACTTGGTATTCGGATGCAAGTCTTCCGGGGAGGGCAGTTGCTTCTTTCGACCCGCCTCGATGCGATCAATCGCAAACGATTGCATGCTGCCAATCATAAGCAAGAGCAGCAGGTACAACTCCTGCATTTTCTCGATGGAGTGGTCCAAGGCTTTTTTGGTCTTGACCACGTCGCGTTCCTCGTCCTGGTAAAAGGCGTAGAGCACGTGCAAGATCTTGATCCGGAGGTGGCGACGATTCAGCATGCTGGTAAGAGAAACACAAAACTAACTGCAACCGCTCCGGAATTGCGGAAAGGATTTCGAATCATTTGGCGATTTATCTTCAGGTTATCCACGACCGTCGCTTCTCGGTCGCCTTACCTTTGGACCATGAAGCGAAAAGCTCCCATTCCCACTTTTTCCATCGCCCTTTTGTGCATCATCGCGGGTTGCCAACAACAAATCGAGGTCGATTTACCTGAAGTGGATCCGGTGTACGTCTTGGAAGGAACCATCGTTGAAGGAGAGGCACCCATAGTTTTTGTCGGCGAAGCGGTCGGGTATTTTGACCCGGTGGATGCGAACTCTATCGGGCAGGCATTCTTGGCGGGGGCGTCCGTGCATCTGAGCGACGGGACAACGACCGTTGAATTGGATGAGTTATGCACGTCGGATTTACCCCCGGATTTGCTGGAGTCGGCCGAGGAAATCCTGGGGTTTCCCGACACACTCTTGGCCGCGTTGGACTTGTGCGTTTACACGTCTTTCGATCCGGCATGGCGCGGCGAGGCCGGAACAACGTACGCATTGGACGTGACCGTCGCAGACGCTAGCATGCAAGCAACGACGTCCATCATTCCAGCCGTTCCGGTGGATTCCGCATGGTTTCAATCACCCGGCACCCTTGATTCGCTGGGGTTGATGTACGCCCAATTTACCGATCCAGACACCATCGGAAACGCTTACCGATGGTTCGCAAAGCGCATTAACGTTCGACCGGAATGGGATCCGCTGGCGGGCCAGGTCAAGGACGCGGACTTTATCGCGCCTTTGGGCAGTGTGACCGATGATGCCTTTTACAACGGGTTGTCTTTTGAATTTTCTGCCTTTCGCGGGGTCGCGGCAGGGAGCACCGCGTGGGATGATGAGTTCGGCACCAGTCCGGAGGCGGGCTATTTCAAGGCTGGTGACACGGTTGTGGTGCGGCTTTGTTCCATCGATGAACAGGTGTTCTTGGCCATTCGCAGTTACGAGACGTTGATCCTGAGCCAAGGCAGTCCTTTCGCCCCACCCGCCAACATGATCACCAACGTCGAGGGCGGAATTGGCCTGTGGGCGGGGTACGGTGTATGGCAGGATACCGTAATTTGTCAGTAGAATTCTCACGAGCATGAAGCAGATTCCATGGTTGGTCACCCTCTTGGTTGCAGGCGCTTTTGCAGTTCCCAATACTTTTGGTCAATCCGTTCAATGGCCCATCGAGGCGGCAACCGTCTACGAACGCGGGGCCAAAATCGAACGTGTCGGCAGTGTTGCTTTGGATGGGCAAGGAGCGGCAACGGTCACGTTGACAGGATTGTCCTCTTCGGTCGCAGCTGACATGCTCAAGGTATCATTGGGACCGGGTTGGTCGCTCGCCTCTCATGCATTTACAACAGCAACTCCCGCCGAGCGCATGGAGCAGGCTACGCTGCGTCAAGCAGAAATTGATCGGGCCATTGAATCCAAGCAGCAGATATTTTCATTGCGGGAAGCGTTGTTTTTGGTCTACGAAGAAGAACTCGCCATGATCCGATCCAACCGGAGCGTGAATGGGGATGAATTGTTGCTGGTCGATGACCTGAGGGATCATGCGAATTTTTGGCGAGAGCGGGTGAAGGAATTGAGTTATCTCATGCTCGAACTCCGAATGGAAATGGAGGCGCTCACAGCGACGATGAAAGACTTGGAGGCTGAACGCCGGGAATGGATAGAGGCCATGGACGACAGTGAAGGCCAGTGGACCTTCCGGTTTTCAGGTCCACCAAAATCCCGCCATGATGTCTTGGTCAGTTACGTGGTTTCCGAGGCAGGCTGGTCGTCTGTATACGACGCCGAAGTCGATGAAGATGGCGGCATCCAGATGAAGCGGTATGCTTCGGTGTTTCAATCCACCGGACAAGATTGGAATGGGGTGCCTGTGGTGTTTGTCGTCGGCAATCCGCTCCAATCCATCGCTCCGCCTGTGGTAGTCAAGAAGCACTTGAGTTTGGGGTATAGCCAAACCGCCGACGCATATGCGTGGGAGGCGCAGGCATCATTTGACGAAGATGCCTCAGCAGATCCTTTCGAAGCCTCCGCTGGAGGGTTGCGAACCGACCGCACTGGAAGTGCAAACCCCATGGAACGGTATGCGTTCTCTCCGGCCAATGCGGCGGTCATCCGTGGAGATGGTTCTCGGGAACGCATATTCATCGAGGCGTTGGACCTCGAAGGCGAATTGAGTTATTTGCTGTTGCCTGAGTACACCGATGAAGCTTACCAATTGGCGAATTGTGGTCGATGGGTCGAATCCCGACTGGTTCCTGGCCGGGTTCAGGTGATTGCCGATGGCATGTACCGAGGCGCCTATTACATGCAGTTACCTGCTCCGGGAGACACCTTGCACATTCCCCTGGGTCAAGATGTTCGGGTCCGTGCGAACCGAGAACGCGTTTTGGATCGGTGCACAAGCACCGTTTTTGGAGGTTCGCGCAAGACCACACAGTCGTTTGAAATCACCGTGGAAAACCAGCACAATCGCACCGTTTCGGTAGCGGTACAAGATGCCATCCCTGTCGCGTCGAGCAGTGATATCAAGGTCGAGGTGCTGGGGCTAAGCGGAGGCGAGTTGGATGCTGTGACGGGCCAAGTGGTTTGGGACCTTGATCTGGGTCCCAACGAACGCCGTACGTTGTCTTTTGGCTACGTGGTTACGTACCCGAAGCGCCGCGCGCTCTTGGGACTGTGACACGTTCCAACGCCGTGATTCGAAGGAGCCGTTCACAGCTTGACACCGAATATGCTTTGCGGTTTGAAAGTCTTTGAGCCCGACGGTAATGGTGGACGGCGGTTGGCCATTGGCTGTGGCCGCCCACAAGGAGATCAGCATAAGTAGTCTAATCCGCGCTATCATGCTTTGGTGAGGATGGAATCGGCCACCTGCCGCGAAGCGGTTTGTCCCGATCTCAGCGATTGTTCGAGTGCCTTGAATCGCTTCAACTGGCGGGCAGCCGGTGACGTAAGGGCGTTTCCATCGTTCAGGGCGAGGGCTGCATGGCGCAAAGCTTCCGGCGTGCATTGGTCTTGGATGTGCTCGGGAACGGCGCTTTGCTGTAGCAAGATATTGGGCAGTGCAATCCACTTCGATTGAACCAACAGGCGAGCGAAGGCGTAGGTCATGCGGCTGGTTTTGTAACAAACCACATGGGGCAGTCCGAGCAAGGCAGCTTCAAGCGTCGCGGTCCCCGAAGTGATCAGGCCAATGTCGCACGACCGCATCAATGTGCGGGTGCGCCCAAATTCAATGGGAATCTCGGCATCGACGGCCGTGCGGTAGTCCTCGATCGAACGCCCCGGTGCACCTGCAACGACTGCTTCAAATTCAGGCAGGCTCTGGGCAGTGCGCACAAGGATGGGCAGCATGCGTTTTAGCTCTTGCGCCCGCGAGCCAGGGAGGAGAAGGAGCTTGGGTTTGTCGCCACTTAGAGCTGCCCCGGTTTGTCTTTCTTCATCGAGCAATTCCAGCAGCGGATGACCAACCCAATGCACATCCACGCCTTCCCGCGCATACCATTCTTTTTCGAACGGTAAAATGACGTGCAAATGGTCGATGTCGCGCTGGATTGTGCGTACCCTGTTTTTCTTCCAAGCCCACACCGAAGGAGAGATGTAATGGTGCGTTTTGATTCCAGCCTGTTTGGCTTTCCGCGCCATGCGCAAGTTGAATCCAGGGTAATCGATGCCGACCACGGCATCCGGCTGAAACTCTCTAATCTGGGCCCAGCATTCCTTGAATCGCCGGCGAATCTTCCAAGCGTTTTTTACAACCTCCCATAGGCCCATGAATGCGAGGGTTTTGTAATGCCGGAGGCACGTAGCGCCGGCAGCTTCCATGGACTCGCCACCCCAACATTGAATTTCGAGCGCAGGCTGAGCGTCGCGCAGGGCGCGGACGAGCAACCCTCCGTACGCGTCGCCTGATGCCTCACCTGCGATGATGAAAACTCTTTGAACCGCTGCTGTAGAATTACCGGATTGAACCATCGATAAGGCGGAGTTAAATGGCCTGCGATTGTAACCAGATGATCATGGGAACAGTGATGAAGATAACCCCCAGAACGCCCCGCGCAAAGTGGTCCCAATCCTTTCGTAGGGCCAGCCAGAAGACGCCCACATTGAACAATACGCTGGTGGTCAAGATGCTGTCTTTGTACAGGGAGCTTCCAATGAATACGTCTTGGATGAAGTAGTCGAAGGAGGTGCCGTTGGCCCAACTCCACCACACCGTCATCGCAACGAAACCGATGCCGGTTCCAAGCAAACCAGCTGCGAATCCGAAACCGGGGTGATCCAATCGATGGGTGCTCACAGATCCCATTGGTTGAGGGTGGAAATGGCGTGATGGGCAGTCAAATCAAATTGCGTCGGGACAACGCTCACGTATCCGTTACGCAAGGCCCATTCATCGGTGTCTTGGCCTTGGTCAGGATTGGAAAATTTGCCAGTCATCCAGAAATACGGTGTGCCGCCAGGTGAAGTACGCTTATCAAACGCGTCCTCCCAATGGCCGGCGGATTGCCGACATACCTTCAGTCCTTTCAGCTCGTTTCCGGGCAAATTGGGGACATTGACGTTAAGGCACGTGCCTTCGGGCAAGGAATGGTGGAGAACCGCCAATGCGAGCTTTTCGACGTACGGCAGGCACGCGGAGAAATCGGCTGTGGGGGCATGGTTCAACAAGCTGAATCCGATGGATGGGATGCCCTCAACGGCACCCTCGACGGCGGCTGACATGGTGCCGCTGTAGATGACGTTGATGCTGGCGTTGCTTCCGTGGTTGATCCCGCTGAGCAATAGGTCGGGTTTTTTGCCCAAGATTTCATAGATCGCAAGCTTGACGCAATCAACCGGCGTTCCCGTAGTCTGCCAGGCCGCTTGAACGCTTTCAACGCCAAATGTAACCGGCTCCATTTTCAAAATGCCATTGATGGTTACTGCGTGGCCCATGCCGCTTTGAGCACGGTCGGGCGCTACGATAACGACATCGCCGTGCTGGACCATGGCGTTTGCCAAGGCTTGAATGCCTTTGGCTTGAATACCGTCGTCATTTGTGATGAGGATGAGGGGGCGAGAGGCTACTTCGCTCATGCTTTATTCGGTATGCGTTGCAGTGCATCCAAGAAGAAACCCCAGAATTTCTGGACAGAACTGATCTGGACGCATTCGTCTGGGCTGTGGGCGCCTCTTATGTTGGGGCCAAAACTGACCATGTCCATTTCGGGGTAGTTCGTACCGAGTATGCCACACTCCAGTCCTGCGTGGCAGGCGAGGACGCGCGGAGACTCGTCGTACTTTTCTTCGTAGAGCGCTTTCATGGTAGCGACGATTGCGCTCGAGGGATTGGGGGTCCAACCGGGATACTGTCCGCTGAATTCAGTCTGCAGTCCCGCGAGGCCAAAGGCACATGCAATGCTGTTTGCATGGTCGTCTTTTTCTGAATCCACGGAGCTTCGGCAAAGGCACTGCAAGCTGATAGTACCCTCTGCAATTTCGGCACGCGCCAAGTTATTGGACGTCTGCACGAGGTTTTCAATGTCCGGGCTCATGCGGTGGATACCTACGGGAACGGTTTGAATTGCCATGAGTACAGCGAGTTGGTCTTCTTCGGGCATCGCATGCGTCACCGTGGTGGTTTCTGTTTCGCACGACAGGCTCAATTCGGGATCCGTCGTTGCATACTCTGACTTGACGGCCTCAAACGCTTCCCTCAAGTTACTTTTGAATTCTGTCTCATCTGTGGGATCCAGGACTAAAACGGCTTCGGACTCCCGCGGGATGGCGTTGCGCAATCCTCCGCCGTGCACGGAAGCAAGCCGGAAGTCGACCGCCCCCAAGCTTTCAATCAGCAGCCGGTTCATTAGCTTGTTCATATTGGCGATGCCTTTGTGAATGTCCATGCCTGAATGCCCGCCAGAGCCACCCGTCAGGCGAATGCAAAGTTGCTTGACGCCTGCTTGAATGGCTTCTGATTCATAGGTACCCGTGGACGTAACATCAACTCCACCAGCGCAGCCAATGGACAATTCATCATCGTCTTCTGTATCGAGGTTGAGGAGGATGTCACCTTGCAAAAACCCGTCTTTCAACCCCAATGCGCCCGTCATGCCCGTTTCTTCATCGATGGTAAACAATGCGTCAATGGCAGGGTGCGGGATATCTTTGGAGTCGAGCACAGCCAAGATGGTTGCCACGCCGATGCCGTTGTCCGCCCCGAGCGTGGTGCCTTCCGCACGCACCCAGTCGCCATCCACGTACATCTTGATGCCTTGAGTGTCAAAGTCGAATGCGGTGTCCGCGTTCTTCTGGCATACCATGTCCAGATGGCTCTGCAGGACGATGTGCCGTTTGTTTTCCATTCCAGCTGTTGCCGGCTTGCGGATCAGCACGTTGCCAACCTCATCGGTAAGGGTTTCGAAGCCCCAATCGGTTCCTAGTCCAATGACCCATTTGCGGACTTGCTCTTCTTTTTTTGAGGGCCGTGGAATGCTGTTCAATGCATTGAAGAAGTGCCACAAAGGTTGGGGTTCGAGACTGACTATGCTCATGTTTTTTTTTTCAAAAATAGCGAGCAATTTTCGTCTCCTGCGGTTAATTCTATGCGACCGCCTTTCCGGTGCCTAGGAAATTTAAATTGGGTTTGAACATTCTCGGTTCATCGCCCTTCATTTTTGTGAATAAAACAAGTTAGATTTTCTATGCCTACAATGGCGCGAACTACTAATTTCGTTGGCCATGGCGGGAAAAGAGCAGGTATCGTACACAGAGGATAACATACGTTCGCTTGACTGGAAGGAACACATCCGGATGCGTCCGGGGATGTACATCGGCAAGTTGGGGGATGGACAGGCGGCAGACGATGGCATTTATGTGCTGCTCAAAGAGATCATCGACAACTGCATCGATGAGCACGCGATGGGGCATGGTAAAAGCGTTCGCATCACCATCCGCGATGGTGAAGTCAAGGTCCGCGATTTTGGTCGTGGCATTCCGTTGGGCAAAGTGGTGGACGTGGTGTCCAAAATCAACACAGGGGGTAAGTACGATTCCCGTGCGTTCAAAAAGTCAGTGGGCTTGAACGGGGTGGGGGCCAAAGCCGTGAACGCCTTGTCGACGCATTTCACCGTGGAAAGCTACCGGGAGGGTGAAATCAAGCGGGCACAATTTCAACGCGGTGACCTCGTGAACGACGAGAAGCGCGGTAAAACCGAAGAGCGCAACGGGACCATGATTGCCTTCCGGCCCGATCGGGACGTATTCAAGGCGTACAGCTACCGCATGGAACACGTCGAGCGGTTGTTGTGGAACTACGCCTACCTGAACACCACCCTCGCTTTGTATTTGAACGGCGAGAAGTTCAAGTCGGAAAACGGCCTTAAAGACCTGCTGACCAACGACCTGGACAAAGATCCCCGTTATCCCATTGTTCACCTTGTCAATGAAGACATTGAAGTGGCCATCACGCATACAGATTCCTACGGGGAGGACTACCAGAGTTTTGTCAACGGCCAGTACACGCCTCAGGGCGGTACCCACCAGTCCGCCTTCCGTGAGGCTTACGTTCGCGTTGTCCGGGATTTCTTCGGAAAGGATTACGATGCAGCGGACATCCGCGGAGGCATCTCGGCGGCAATTTCAGTCAAAGTAGAGGAGCCGGTTTTTGAGTCGCAGACTAAAACCAAGCTCGGCTCCGCTGAAATGGGACCGGGACAGCCCACGCTGAAAAGCTTTGTGTACGATTTCCTGAAGCGGGAATTGGACAACTTCCTGCACCGGAATCCCGAGTCCGCCCAATTGCTTCAAGCGCGCATCCTCCAGAGCGAGCGCGAGCGCAAAGACTTGGCGGGCATCAAGAAGTTGGCGCGTGAGCGGGCCAAAAAGTCGAGCGTACACAACAAAAAGCTCCGCGACTGCCGCATCCACCTCGGAGATAAAAAGGACCGCATCGAAGAAACGACGCTGTTCATCACGGAGGGCGATTCGGCTTCTGGTTCAATCACCAAGGCGCGCGACGTGTTGACGCAGGCGGTGTTCAGCTTGAAGGGGAAGCCCCTCAACTCATTTGGACTGACCAAGAAGGTGGTCTACGAGAACGAGGAGTTCAATTTGCTGCAAGCAGCCCTGAACATCGAGGACGGCTTGGAGAATCTCCGCTACAACAACGTAGTCATCGCCACGGATGCCGATGTCGACGGCATGCACATTCGATTGCTGTTGATAACCTTCTTCTTGCAGTTTTTCCCCGATTTGGTCAAGCGCGGCCATTTGTACGTGCTGCAAACGCCGCTGTTCCGGGTTCGAAACAAAAAAGAGACGCGCTATTGCTACAGCGAAACCGAGAAGCAAGAGGCATTGCAGGCCCTAGGCGCCAAAGCAGAGATCACCCGCTTCAAGGGATTGGGTGAGATCAGCCCGGACGAATTCCGGCACTTCATCGGGGATGACATTCGCCTCGATCCAGTGGTCATTGGCAAGGAGAGCCGCATTACCGAAATGATGACCTTCTTTATGGGCAAGAACACGCCCGATCGTCAAAGTTTTATCATCGAAAACCTGCGGGTTGAAAAAGATTTGGTTGAAGAATGAGCGAGGAAGAAATGCCACCGGTAGACCCTGAGAACGAGGAGGGCAACGCCCCGGAAGGTGAAGGTGCTGGAGAGGCGCTTGAACGGGTCATTCAGGTCGCCGGGATGTACAACAACTACTTCCTGGATTACGCGTCGTACGTGATCCTCGAACGGGCCGTTCCCCACCAAGATGATGGCCTGAAGCCGGTGCAGCGCCGCATCCTGCACAGCCTCGACGAAATGGACGATGGGCGGTTCCACAAGGTCGCCAACGTCATCGGTAACACCATGAAGTACCACCCGCACGGGGATGCTTCCATCGGTGACGCCATGGTGCAAATCGGACAGAAAGACCTGTTGCTGGACTGCCAAGGAAACTGGGGAAATATCTTCACCGGAGACCGCGCGGCCGCTCCGCGTTACATCGAGGTCCGGCTCAGCAAACTCGGAAAGGAGATCCTCTTCAACCCGAAGACGACGACGTGGCTGCAGAGCTATGACGGCCGCAACAAGGAGCCGGAGACATTGCCCGTTAAGTTCCCACTGCTGCTCGCCGCCGGGGTGGAAGGGATTGCCGTGGGCTTGGCGTGCAAAACGCTACCGCACAACTTCGTCGAGCTCATCGACGCGAGCGTCGCCACCCTGCAGGGCAAAGGCTTCACATTGTACCCTGATTTCCCGACCGGAGGAACGGCCGACATGGAGAATTACAACGACGGATTGCGCGGCGGCAAGGTTCGCGTGCGTGGTCGCATCGAAAAGGCCGACAACAAAACATTGGTCATCCGCGAGTTACCGTTTGGCGTTACCACGAGTTCGCTCATTGAGAGCATCTTGAAGGCGAACGACAAGGGCAAAATCAAGATCAAGCGGGTGGAGGATAATACGGCGAGTGAAGTCGAAATTGTCATCCACCTCGCCAACAACGTCAGTCCCGACAAAAAGATCGGCGCGCTGTTTGCCTTTACCGATTGCGAGGTATCCATCTCACCCAACTCCACCGTCATCCTCAATGACAAGCCGCAATTT
>CALGDB010000115.1 GCA_937884175.1 uncultured Flavobacteriales bacterium | reverse complement strand
GCTCACCGGTTTGGCCGCCGGATTGTTCGCGGTTTTGTTGAAACGTGTCGTGGGCGGATTGCACGATGGCATGTCGAGTTTTGCGGCTTGGTCGGCGTGGAGTTGGGGGCTGGGCATTGGTCCTTTGATCGGTCTGTTGGCCACGCGGTGGGTGGTGCGGAATTGGCTGCGCGGGGAGCACCCGGGCCCCGGCGTTCCGAGCATCTTGCATGCCTTATCCCAACGCCACGGGCGCATCAAACGTACTTGGATGTTCGCCCCGTTGATCACTAGCTCGCTCTCGGTCGGATTGGGGGGATCGGGTGGTTTGGAAGGACCCTCGCTGCAGTCGGCCGCAGCCATTGGTTCCGAAATAGGAAGGCAGACCAAGCGCACCTTCAATCGGCGCTTGTTGTTAATCGGTTGTGCAGCGTCGGCATCGCTGGCAGCGCTCTTCAAAGCACCGGTCGCAGCCATCATTTTTGCGGTTGAGGTCATCATGATTGACTTGACGGCTTCTTCGCTCGTACCGCTCTTGCTCGCTTCGCTGACAGCGCTCATCACTGCCACCGCGCTGATAGGGGATGGCAACATCTTGACCCCGCCAGATCTGGATTCATTCCGCATGGCCAATCTTCCCTTGTACTTGTTATTGGGGACGCTGTGCGGCGCCGGTTCCGTAGTTTTTTCGAGGTTGTACCTCGGGGCGAGTGCCGCGGTGAGTTGGCTCCCTTCGAGCAAACTTCGGATTTGGGCAGGAGGCGCTGTAATTGGTGGGGCCATCCTGCTTTTTCCATCGCTGTACGGGGAGGGATACGAGGTGGTAAATGCCTTGTTTAAGGGGCATGCGGAGGTGCTGGCTTCCGACATGTCCATGCGGCGCATTGATCCGGAAGGGTGGACCTTGGTTGGATTTTTGATGCTGGCTTGGGCACTCAAACCCCTGCTCACCGGGGTGACGTTGGGCGCAGGTGGGGTGGCAGGGGTGTTCGCCCCAGCGATTTTTTGTGGGGGGTTGCTCGGATACCAGTTTGCCGTGGTTTCCGGTTGGATGGGCCCCATATGGTCGATGCCCATTGGCAATGCGGTGCTCGCGGGAATAGCGGGGCTGCTGGCCGGGGTGCTACACGCTCCCTTGACGGCTATTTTGCTCGCTGCCGAAGTCAGCGGTGGTTACGCCTTGTTCGTGCCAGTCATGCTGACTTCTGGTATCAGTTTTCAGTTGTCGAAATGGTGGATGCGCAACAGCGTCTATACCCGGGAATTGGCTGAGCGCGGGGAACTCTTGACACACGATAAAGACCAGTCGGTTCTCACCTTGATGAAACTGGATGAGATGGTGGTGTCCGACTTTGAAATCTTGAATCCGCATTGGACGTTGGGCCAGCTCATTCCCATAATCGAGCGGAGCTCACGCAATCTGTTCCCGGTGTTGGACCGCCACCGTCACCTGCTCGGTGTGGTGGACTTGCAGGACTTGCGCGAGGTGATGTTTGACCAGGCCCTGTACAATAAAATCAAGGTGCACGAGCTTATGGTTTTGCCAGAAGCAACGGTTGAGGCGACCGGCAAAATGGAACACGTCATGCGGGCGTTTGAACGCACCAACGCGGTGTTCCTCCCGGTCGTGGACCAAGAACGGTACATTGGATTCGTGGCGCAGAGCACCGTGTTCGATGCCTACCGCAAATGGCTCAAAGACACCAGCATCCAGTAGGGGTCAAGCGCGAAGGAAATCCTCTAGTTCTTCGAAAAATTCTTCCGGATGGCTGGCGTGAAGCCAATGGCCGGCATCCTCGATTTCATGGGACTGAAACTGCATGCACGCCGATTGGAATTGGTCGAGGTCGCTTGTATCGACATAGTTCGACTTGCCGCCGTAGATCGCGAGTGTTGGCAAGGTGTTCATGCTCAGAGGCACTTCGTCTACCACGGCGCCGATGGCCGGTGCGAGCACGGCGATGTTAGGACGCCACGTGAATCCCCCTGACTTTTCGCGCCGAAGGTTTTTCATCAAAAAGGCCACCACCCCTGCGTCGTCTAGTAGGTTCGTCAAGTGAGTCTCTACGACCGACCGGCTTTCCGCTGAATCAATTGGGGCGGATAGCAGGGCGTCGAAGATGGATCTGTGGTGTGGGACGTAGGCGCGCGCGGCCATGTCCGCGATCACGAGTTTGTGCACGCGGTCGGGATGCCTATGAGCAAATACCAAAGCCGTTTTCCCGCCCATGCTGTGGCCGATGATGCTCGCGCGCTGGATGTGGCGTTCATTAAGGTAGTGCAGCAGGTCTTCCGCCATCGCTTCATAACTATGTACGGGGTGGTGCGGGCTTTGACCGTGATTGCGCTGATCGACGAGGTGCACGCGGTGGGTTTTGGCAAATTGCTTGCCCAAGGTCAGCCAATTATCCGAGGTGCCGAGCAAGCCGTGCAAGATGACGAGGTCTGGCGCGTTGTCCTCGCCTAGTTCGCGGCTGAAGAGTTTGAGTCGATCGGACGTCATGGGCTGGGGATGTCCAAGCAGGCCAAGTAGGTCTTCACCGTTTGTTTCAAACCGGCATACAAGGCTTCGGAAATGAGCGCGTGTCCGATGCTGACCTCTTGCAAGTAGGGCACGTTGGCCGCAAAATGCCGCAGGTTGTTCGCGTCGAGGTCGTGGCCCGCGTTGACCCCCAATCCGCAGGCGTGGGCAAAGGTGGCCGCCCGGGCGAAGGGCACCACAGCTTCTGTCAGGCCTTGGGCGTATTCCCGTGCGTAGGGCTCGGTGTACAGCTCGATGCGGTCCGTGCCTATGGCCGCAGCGGCCTCGATGTCGGCTTCTTCCGTCCCGGTGAACAGACTCACCCGCATCCCTGCCGATTGGAGCGTCTGAATGGATTCTTGGAGCAGGTCGCGGTGCTGGGCGACATCCCAGCCGTGATCGGAAGTGAGTACACCTGGGGGGTCGGGGACGAGCGTGACCTGCTCCGGCCGGGCCTCCAAAACCAACTCCAAAAACGGCGCAGATGGATAGCCTTCCACATTGAATTCCGTGGTGACCACCTCCCGCATTTCCCGTACATCTGCATAAGTGATGTGGCGTTCATCGGGCCTAGGGTGGACTGTAATTCCCTGAGCACCAAACTGTTGGATGTGTTTGGCGGCTTGTACCACATTGGGAATACTTCCCCCACGTGCATTGCGCAGGGTCGCAATTTTATTGACGTTGACGCTGAGTCGTGTCATCCGTACCTTTCGATTCCAACACCTCCGGTACATTCCATCGGTGGATTGACGCAAAATTACGCCATGTACGCAGAGCGCATAATGAATTCTGCCCTCCCGGCCGTGAAACCCGAAGATTCGGCGGGTCGGGTGCTGCATTTGATGGATGAATACAAGGTTCGCCACCTGCCTTTGGTCAATGGCGACGAGTTTTCAGGGCTCATTTACGAGGACGACCTGATGGATTTGGATGAGGAAACTCCCATGGCGGCGTTTCAAGCGCGCGCCGTATTTACGACGCCGCAAAGCCACTTGTACGATGTGGTGGGCCAACTGGTCGCCGCGGAAGTGGATGCCCTGCCCGTGGTGGACGAGGGGGTGTACAAAGGGTGTGTGAATGCTGCCTCGGTGGTGCATTTCTTGGCCGAGCAGTCCCACTGGGCGACGCGTGGTGGTGTGGTGATTTTGGAGGTGCCCGAGGGCGACTTGTCCATCTCGGAAGTGGCACGGCTGGCCGAAGGTGCCGGTACGCGTGTCATCGCGTGCACAACCTCCCAGCAGGAGAATTCGAGCAATGTGGAGGTGACGTTGAAAGTGGCTACGGAGGACATTGAGCCAGTCATCCAGACCTTTCAGCGGTTTGGGTATTCGATTCAATCCTTCCTGCATGCACCGCAATTGGAGGAGGAAATGCGCGAACGATATGATGCATTCATGCGTTATTTACGACAATAGCCGTTCCTTAGCAGTATGAAAATCGCCATCCACGGAAAGACGTTCGCGCCGGAGTACAATGATGCCATAAAGCAGATCTTGGCGCGCATCCGCGAACTGGATCCGGCTCCGATTGTGGAATCGAATTTCAAGCGAATCCTTGATGAACGCATGGGCCGCGCCAAGGACTGGGAGGCATTCGACGAGCCTCACGCCTTGAATGGATACGATCTGTTAGTAGCCATCGGTGGTGATGGTACGGTGCTCGAAGCGGCCATTTGGGTCCGGGACACCGAAATCCCTGTTTTGGGGGTGAACACGGGTCGATTGGGTTTTTTGTCCAACGTCAGGATTGATGAAATCGACCTCGCGATGGACGCGGTCGCTGCAGGCAAAGTCTGGTACGAAGAGCGTTTGATGTTGCAGGTAGAGGTCGATGGCATGGAGTTAGGGGACTTCCCTTATGCTTTGAACGAAGTGGCGATTATGAAACGCGATACTTCGAGCATGGTGACGGTGGAAGTCCTACGGGATGACGCTTTCGTGAACAATTACTGGGCAGACGGCCTGATCGTCTCAACGCCAACCGGTTCGACGGCGTATTCCCTTAGTGCGGGAGGTCCCATCGTGATGCCCGGGTCGGAGGTGCTGTGCATCAACCCTGTTGCCCCGCACAACCTCAACAATCGCCCGCTCGTCATCCCCGCAGAAGGCACGTTGCAATTGGTCGCGGGTGGTCGGGAGAACCAGTTTTTGCTCAGCCTCGATTCGCGCACGTTCATCCTCGATGGAGGGCGAAAGGTCCAGGTGACGACGGCCCCGTTTCGGTTGTTTTTGATGAACCTTGAACACCAAGAATTCTTCAGCACTGTGCGCGCCAAAATGCACTGGGGGGTGGACCCGCGCGACCGCTGATTTGTCGTGGATAAAGTCCTTGTTTTGTTGGGTTTTTTTCAGTTGCGATGCACAATTCCACGTATTTTCGTGCGTTAAAGACTCGTTCGTTCGAAAGCCTAAGAATCGTTGAAAAAAGCCCGCTCCACCGCCATTGTATGGATCTGCCTCTTAGCGCTCTTTATGGGCGCTTCGGCTGTGGTGCCTGCGTGGGGCCAACGAAAGTTTGAGCAATCCAAAGAAATTGGCATCGCACTGGGGACAGCCTACTACAAGGGCGACATCAACCCCAACGCGCACCTTGGGGGCCGCTTGACGGTGGGGTATGGCGGATTTTACCGGCACAACTTCTCCACTCGGATGGGGTTGCGCATCAACTACTTTCAGGGGCGCATCGAGGCATGGGATGCGGACAGCTCCGACCCGTGGCAGCAGAACCGCAATCTCCACTTTCGCAACGACGTCGGCGAGCTGAGTGCTTTGTTTGAAATCAACTACCTCGACCATCAAATTGGTAATCCCGGGCACCGCCTCACCGCATTTTTGTACACAGGATTGGGCGTATACACGCACATGCCTGAAGCCGAATTGGACGGCCTGTGGACCCCGCTTCAACCGCTCGGAACGGAAGGCCAAGGCACCACATGGGGCGACGCGAATGGCGTGGATGCTTACGGAACCACGGGGATTTCCATACCGTTTGGATTCGGGTTCAAATCGAACATCGGACCGTTCACCACGCTCAACATCGACTGGGGCGTGCGCAAAACGTGGACGGACTACCTCGATGACGTGAGCGGGATGTACGCCGATCGAGCGGTGTTGTTGCAAGAACGCGGAGAGGTAACAGCCGCCTTGGCCGATCGCGCGCTGCAGCCAGAAGGGGGCGTCAATAACCAAGGAGGGTTGCAGCGTGGGGACCCATCCCGTACGGACCTGTATGCGTACATCACAGCTTCGTTGAGCTTCCGAATCAGCAAAAAACCAACCACGTGTTGGTCTGAGATATGAAGGCGGTGCAAAACGAACAATCGGAACGATGCGCTACGTGGGGATTGGACCCTCACCGCATTCCCAAGCACGTTGCGATCATCATGGATGGGAACGGACGTTGGGCGAAAGAGCGCGGAGAATCTAGGGTGTTCGGTCACATCAACGGAATTGATTCCGTCCGCGCCTCCGTTGAAGCGGCCTTGGAACTCGGAGTTAAGCATTTGACGCTGTACGCGTTTAGCACTGAAAACTGGAGCCGTCCCGTGGCGGAGGTGAATGCCCTTATGGACCTGCTGGTGGAGACGTTGATTAAAGAAGTTGAGTCGCTGGCGGACAAAGGGGTGCGCTTGCGAACGATTGGGGACACCGGCGCCCTTCCGGCTTCCTGCCAGGCACAGCTCAAGTTGGCGGCAGAACAAACGGCCCACCAGCAAAATCTCGAATTGATCCTCGCCCTGAGCTACAGTTCAAAATGGGAAATGGTCGAGGCTATTAAGGCCTTGATGACCAGCGGAATCGAACCGGAAGCGGTCGATGCCCAGGTCATTTCCGACCATTTGACCACCCGGGACTTACCCGATCCGGAGTTGATGATTCGAACGAGCGGCGAACACCGCATTTCGAATTTCCTGTTGTGGCAAATGGCCTACACGGAGTTTTATTTTTCGCCGGTACTTTGGCCGGATTTTGGCAAGGCAGAATTTGTGGGTGCCATTCGGGATTTTCAAAACAGGGAACGTCGGTTTGGCGGCCTGTTGGACACCAACCACAACGTTGAATCGAAATGAAGAAAACCGGAAAAGCCGCGATGCGAACCCTTTTGCTTGGCTGCACCCTGCTCGTGGTGTGTTCGACACAGGTGGCGTGGGCTCAAGTTCCGAATGCGGCGGATTACGACAAGAAGTACACCCTTGCTGGATTGACGGTGCTCGGGGCGGATTACACCGATGCCCAGGCGGTCAAGCTCTTCAGTGCGTTGCAAATCGGGCAAGAGTTGACCATCCCTGGCGAAGAGATTACCCGTGCCATTCGCAATCTCTGGGCCCAAAACCTTTTCGAAGACATTTCCATCGAACTGGCCGAAGTTCGCGATAGCGATGTTTATTTGGTGATTCGAGTGGAAGAATTGCCCCGCCTGACGCGGTACACGTTTGAGGGGGTCAACCGATCCGAGCAGGAAGCCCTTCGGGGCAAAATAGACCTGCTCACCGGACGTGTGGTGAATGAGAATGTTATGGTAACAGCGCGCAAGCGGTTGCGGGATCACTATCGCGACAAGGGCTTTTGGGATGCGGATATTTCCATCACCCAAACCGCCGACTCGTCGTTTGAGAATGGTGCCAAACTGAACATCGTCATCGACAAGGGCGAAAAGATCAAGGTCGGCGAAATCGTAGTCAACGGCGTCGCATACCTGGAGTCCAAGCAGGTGCTGCGCGCCATGAAAGACTTGAAGGAAAAGAAGTGGTACCGCATCTTCAAGTCAAGCAAGTTCGTCGAGGCCAATCTGGACCAAGCGCACAGCGAAATCATCGGTCTCTACAACAAAGAGGGATACCGGAATGCCCGTGTTTTGGCCGACTCCATTTACCGGTTGCCCGAGGGCTTGGTGGGGATTCAAATCGACATCAACGAAGGTAACCAATTCCATTTTGGCGAGATTTCGTTTACCGGCAATACGAAGTACCGTAGCACGCAACTCGATTCCATTTTGGGCATCAACCGCGGAGATATCTACGATCTGGAACGCCTCGAAACACGGGTCTTTATGGATCCAAAAGGGCTCGATTTGAGTTCGCTGTACCAGGACGACGGCTACCTCACCTTCCAGGCGATGCCAATTGAGACGCGAATCGAAAACGACACCATCGACATCGAGGTGCGCATGATGGAGGGTAAGCAATTCCGCATTGGCAAGGTCATGGTCCAGGGCAACACCAAGACCAACGACCACGTCATCTACCGCGAAATCCGTACCCGGCCCGGAGACTTGTTCAGCCGAACGGACATCATCCGAACCCAGCGGGAATTGGCCCAGTTGAATTACTTCAACCAGGAGGCCTTTGGGATCAACCCCATTCAGCACCCAGAAGACGGCACGGTTGACATTGAGTACACCGTTGAAGAAAAGCCATCCGACCAGATCGAGTTGTCCGGTGGATGGGGCGGCGGACGTGTGGTGGGAACCCTCGGCGTTAGCTTCACCAATTTCAGCGCGAGGAACATGTTCAAGAAAGGAGCATGGAAGCCCATTCCGACAGGAGATGGTCAGCGCCTTTCCGTCCGAGCGCAATCGAACGGGGCCTTCTTCCAGAGCTACAACCTGAGCTTCACGGAGCCCTGGTTGGGTGGCAAGAAAGCCAACGCGCTGAGCTTTTCGGTGTGGCGTTCAGTCCAGTCGAACGGCATCCCCAAGCGCTATAGAGAAGATGTGTTTGACGCCAATGGTGATCTCCAATTCCAAGCGGGCGATTTGAACGAAAACCGTCAGTCCCTTGAAATTACTGGGGTACAGGTCGGCTTCGGACAGCGCTGGAAGAAGCCAGACGACTGGTTCACCATGAACGTCGCTTTGAGCTACCAGCATTTCAACCTCGACAACTACGGGGTGTTTTTCAGTTTTTCCGATGGCGCAGCGAACAACCTCGCTGCCAACTTTATGGTAGCGCGCAACTCGGTTTCGGATCCGATTTATCCGGTTTGGGGCTCGAATATTTCGCTTTCCGTTAAGGCCACACCACCGTACAGCATCTTCCGTCCGGATGGCACGTACTACGAAGGAATGAGCGACCAAGACCGCTTCCGATGGGTGGAATACCACAAGTGGAAAGTCAAAGCCGAGTGGTACACGCCTTTGACCCAATCGGCTGGGGAAAACCCCCGAACGCTGGTGCTGCGCACCCATGCGGGCGTGGGGCTCATTGGGCAATATGACCGAGCTGTTGGCCTGTCGCCATTTGAGCGCTTCTACCTCGGCGGGGTCTTCTTGAGTGGCTTCGTTTTGGATGGGAGGGAAATCATAAACCTTCGCGGGTTTGACGATTTGTCGCTCACCATGCCCAACCAAAACACCGGCGCACCAGTCATCGCCAAGTATGGAGCGGAATTGCGTTACCCACTGAGCACAAATCCGAGCGCCACGATCTACACGCTGGCCTTCATTGACGCAGGCAAGACTTGGGCCGATGCGCGGGAATTCAATCCGTTTGAAGTGTACCGTTCAGCGGGTGTTGGCATGCGGATTTTCCTGCCCATGTTCGGGCTCTTGGGCTTGGACTACGGATGGCGTTTGGACGATGTGCCGACCCTACCGAACATGTCGCGGGGACAATTCCATTTCAGCATGGGCATGAACATGGGAGATTTGTAATTGAAAATTAGATGAAGATGAGAGGAATATCTTGGATAGCGTTGGTCCTGGCCTTGAGCGTGGGGCTCCATGGGAATGCGCAGAAGTTTGCGTACATCGATACCGACTACGTTTTGCTACATTTGCCGGAGTACTCGAATGCCCAGGGACAATTGAACCAAATGGCCGTGGATTGGCAAGTGGAAATTGAGATGAAATTGGATGCGGTCGAGCGCTTGGAGATGGCCTACCGAGCGGAGCGGGTCTTGTTGACGCAAGAAATGCGCGGCAAACGCGAGGAGGAAATTGACACCAAGCGACGCGAGGCGCGGGACCTGCAAAAAGCCAAATTCGGCGTAGAAGGGGAACTTTTTCAAAAGCGCCAAGAGCTCATCCAACCCATCCAAGACATGGTGTTTGAAGAGTTGAAAGACATTGCCAGTGGCAGCGGCTACATGGTCATTTTCGACAAGAGCAACCAAAGTAACATGCTCTATACCAACCCCAAATACGACATTTCAGACCGCCTCATCAAAGCCCTCGGATTCGTTCCGGGTGAGACCATTGAACCCGAAGCCGGCGAAGGAGAAGAGAACAAGTCAATTCAGGACCGGGCCAGGGATGCCATGAACAAGGGCAAGGATGCAGCAACGGGCCGAATGCGAGGCGCTGCAGCTGGTGCTCGTGGCGGTGGAAATACCATCGGCCGCGGCAAAAATTGAAGTGTTAAAACGTACCTTTACACGAACTACAACGATCACAACTTAAGATCACATGATGAAGCAGATTTCATTAGCCGTCGTTTTGGTGGCAGCATGCACACTGACCAGTTTCGCTCAAAAGTTTGGGCACATCGATACACAGGATGTTTTGTTGAACCTTCCAGAGCGAAGAGAGGCGCAAGCGACCATTGAGGCACGTGCTGCAGAGTACGAGGGCGAGTTGGCCCGCATGCAGCAGGAATTTCAGACGAAGTATGCCGAATACCAGAGCAAGAGCTCTGCGTGGCCAGCCGCCATTCTCGAACAAAAGGAACGAGAACTGCAGGCGCTGGATCAGGGCATGCAGGAATTCGGATCAACCGTTCAGAACGAGCTGGTTTCACTCGAGCAAGAATTGTTGATGCCCATGGTGGAGCGCGTTCAAGAGGCCATCAATCAAGTGGGTGCAGAAAACGGATTCACGTACATCTTCGACACGAGTTCAGGTGCTACGGTCTACACCGGTGGTGAGGACGTGAGGGCCATGGTACGGGCCAAGCTAGGCATGTAAAACGCCATGGCGCACGCATGCGACCAATTGGGATTTTTGACTCGGGTATCGGAGGGCTGACCGTCGCAAGGGCAGTGGCTGAAGCCTTGCCCGAACATCCCATTTTTTACTATGGTGATACCGCTCACTTGCCTTACGGGGAGAAGAGTCCAGCTCTCATTCGTCGTTATGCCACGCAAATAACCCGTGAGTTAGTGCGCTTAGGGTGTGGGTCAATAGTCGTCGCGTGCAATTCTGCGTCGAGCAATGCGCTAGACGCTATTCAAGCGGAGGCCGGCGAATCCATCCCTGTCATCGATGTTGTACACCCGGTGGTCGACGTCGTTGCTGCTCGGTTTTCCGGCGGGCAAATTGGCGTCATCGGCACACGGGCCACCATTGATTCCCAATGGTACCAGTGGCTCCTCAAGGCCCGTGGATTTGATGTGGTGACCAAGCCGACGCCCCTGCTGGCTTCGGCCATTGAAGAAGGCTTCCATGGAGGCGAGGTGAGCGACGCCCTAATAGCCGCTTACCTCGAGTCGGGGGAGTTCAACGATGTTCATGCCTTGATTTTGGGCTGCACCCATTATCCGCTCGTCGTAAATCAAATTGCCGCAGCGTTGCCGGATGCAGTCGCGTTGGTGGACAGTGCCGAAGCAGTTGCTCAAGCGCTCAAACGTGCGCTGGAATCGTTTGCGGACAAAAAAGTGGCCAAGGGCGGTCGAAGAGATCGCTTCATGGTTTCCGATTTAACGGAATCTTTTTCGCTGGGTGCGCAGCGGTTTTTCGGAAAGCCTGTAGACCTCGTCGAGCACAAGTTGCCGGCCGCTACCGGTTGAACCAACAGGCGTATTCCACGTAGCGATCGGCGGTGGAGGCGAGGTGTTCCTGAAGCTCAGGGCGGACCTCCCCTCGTTGCTTTGCTGGCACGCCGGCCCAAAGGGTTCGTGGCGGCACGACCGTTCCTTCAAGCACGACGGCCCCGGCTGCGATGACCGCTTGCGCTCCGATGACCGCACCATCCAACACGACCGCATTCATGCCGATCAACGCACCGGCTTGCACGTGGGCGCCGTGGACCGTTGCGTTGTGGCCGATGCTAGCGCCTTCATCGATCTTGGTTTCGCTCTTGTTGAACGTGCCATGGAGCACGGCGCCATCTTGGATGTTCACCCGAGGCCCAATTGTGATGGGTGCGACATCCCCACGGATGACACAATTGAACCAGCACGATGAGTTCTCCCCGATGAAGACTTCCCCTACCACGATGGCATTCGGCGCAAGCCAGCAGGTGGGGTGGATGGACGGGGCAAGGTCACGGCATGGGAGGATGACGGGCTGATTCGGGTTCATGGTACTTCGACTTTATCCCATCAACGGGGTCAGTCAAAGATGCGCAATTGACTCGCAAATGCCGCATCCACTTCCTCAATTTTAAGGTGTTTGTTCGTTTGTTTTGCTCCAAAGCGGCATGCAAGCGCGCCAAGGCTTTCAAGTGCCCAATGCCACGCGCCGAAGTGCTGAAGGCGCCAGCGTGCTGCTGGAAGAGGGCCTCGCCTGCGGGGAAGGTGATAACGGATGGAAGCTAAGTAAGCCACTTCCGGGCCTTGGGCACGGTTGCTCCGTACCCGAGGGTCACAACTAGCATGGACGGTGGTTTACTGGGCGCGTTCGATGAAGTCAATCCACGCGTGGATGACTTTGATGTGTACCTCTTGAACCCGGTCGGCATAGCCGTTCCATGGCACATCGACCGCAGCATCGCACAGCGCTTTCAACTCTCCGCCTCCGCGTCCGGTCAGTCCGATGACGGTCATTCCTTTTGACTTTGCGGCTTTGGCTGCTTCGAGTACGTTGGCACTGTTGCCACTCGTGGAAATGGCGAGCAGGCAATCTCCGGATTGGCCAAGTGCCTGCACGAAACGGGAGAAGATCTGATCAAATCCGTAGTCGTTTCCGACGCATGTGATGTGGCTCGGGTCACTGCATGAAATTGCTGGCAGCCCCAAGCGGTCTTCTCGGTAGCGGCCGCTCAGTTCTTCTGCGAAGTGCATGGCGTCGCTCATGCTTCCGCCATTTCCGCATGAAATGATTTTCCCTCCTTGAGCAATGGCTTGGCACATGGCAGTGCCCGCCGCTTCAACCGCATCTATGAATGCAGCGTCGTTACGAACCGCATCCAGCAGCTGGGCTGCTTCGGAAAAGTGTTCGTCGAGTCGGTTGTGTTGATTCATGGGTGCAAGGTGGAGCGCAAGGTTGGGCGTTCGCCGTTCAATTTATGCAAGGGGCCGCAGACTTCACGGGTCAATGGCGGAATGCCGCCAATCCAGATTCGAGGAATTCCACAAACTTACTGGCATCGGGGTCATAACCTACACCCTCTCCCAGCGGTGTTCCGTCGTGGTCGAGCATGACGTAAAATGGCTGGGAATTGGTATTGAATTGCGACGCTTGCATGTACGACCACTTGTTGCCGACGGTTTTGATTTTGAACGTCTTTCCGCCATACTGTTCCTCGCTCTGCTCTTCGTCAGGTAGGCTTACACGTTCGTCTACATAAAGTGAGACTAAGACCACCTCATTCTCTAGGATTTCCATCACGCGTGGATTGGGCCACACCTGCTCCTCCATTTTTCTGCAATTGACGCAGGCCCAACCGGTGAAATCCAAAACAACTGGCTTCCCCGTTTCTATAGCGGCCTTCATTCCCTCATCGTAGTCTAGATGAGACGCTTTGACGTGATGAATTTCTAAATAGCTATAATCCATTCCAGGAGGAAAACCGCTGATAGCTTTGATGTCTTCACCCCATAGGCCGGGCGTCATGTATCCGGCAAAGACGAAGAATGCGATTCCCAGAGCGATTCGCTGTTTTCCTATTCTTTGGTTTTTGGAATCGTGCCAAAACCGAATCCATCCTAACAAATAGAGAGCAATAACAACTGCGGTAAGAATCCAAATGGCGATGAACAATTCTCTTTTTAAAAGGCCCAATTGAAGCACCATATCTGCATTCGAGAGAAACTTGAATGCGAATCCAATTTCTAGGAGCCCGAGCACCACCTTGACGCTGTTGAGCCAACCGCCGGATTGCGGTAAGGAGTTCAACCATCCAGGAAATGCAGAGAAGAGCATGAACGGCAGCGCCAGCGCAAGGGAGAAACCAAACATCACGGCCGTGGGTGCGGCGAAGGAGCCTGTTGCGGCACCGGCCAATGCGCTGCCGACCAATGGACCGGTGCAGGAGAAAGATACAATGGCCAACGTGGCCGCCATGAAGAAGATGCCGATGAGTCCGCCGCGGTCGGCGGCTTGGTCGGTTTTGTTGGCCCAACTCGTAGGCAATTGAATTTCAAAGGCCCCCAAGAAGCTAACCCCAAAAACAATCAACAAGGCAAATAAGAAAAGATTGAAAAATGGGTCCGTTGAAATGACGTTCAGGACGTCGACCCCAAAGAAAGCCGTGAGCAACAAGCCGAGGCCGGTGTAGATGAAGATGATGAAGAATCCGTAAATGAGGGCATTTCGGATGCCTTCGCTTCGGGTTTTGGATTGCTTCGTGAAGAAGCTCACCGTCATGGGAATCATGGGGAAAACGCAGGGTGTCAACAGGGCTGCAAAGCCGAGGAGCATGCCCAAGAAGAAAACACCTGCCAGCCCTTCCTCTTCAGTGCCATCAAATCCCTCGGTAATGGCCCCTTCGTCCGTGCCGTGGTCGCAGAGTCCCTGCAGCGGTGGGCAGTAATCTGGTCGGTCAGCCGCTGTCTTACGGTCGGCAAACGCGGCCTCGAAATCCAAGTCTGGTGGGAAGATGCATTTTTCTTCATCGCACGCCATGAACGTAATGGCGCCGATGATGGCCTCGGTGCCGTCGTCCGGTCCGGTGAATGATTGAACAAAGTAGACTTCCTCTTCGAACATGTTCACGTCCATTTCAAACGTCGGGTCGAATTGGACGAGGGGATCGCATTCGGTCACCTCGCCTATGGCTTCAAACCCCTCTGGCCAATCGATCCGGAAGGCCGTTGGCATTGGGCCGTCAAAACTTTCCAGGTGCTGGCTGTACGTGTGCCAGCAAGAGTCCACCACGGCGTGGAAAACCAGTTCAAACGCGTCGCCATTCTCGTAGATGTTCACGTCCCACACCACGGGCTGCAAGATGCCGCTTTCGGCTTCCATCGGTTCCTCGTGGTCGTCGGCATCGTGGTCTCCACAGAGGTGCTGAGACTCCGGGCAGTACGTTAGTAACGGCGGCAAAATGTCGTCTAGGGCGATGGCGAAATCAATGTCTTCGGGGGGGAGGCAACGCGATGCGTCGCACACCATGAAACTCAAGAAGCCGGTTACGTTTCCGTGGCGCGCGGCGGCATCCGAGCGGATTTTTTGCACCCAGTAGACCTCCTCCTCAAAGAACTTCAAATCCATCATGAAGTTGGGGTCGTATTCCACGAGCGGATCGCATTCGGTGACATCGCCCACCTTTTCGACTCCGTCAGGAACTTCTACCTCGAAGAAGGTGGGCAAGGGACCGTTGGGATCGTTTAGGAATTGGCTGTAGATGTGCCAGCATGCGTCGACGCTGGCGTGGAATACTACATCCAATTCGTTCTCACTTTCTGTCTCGTGAACCGAGAATTCCCACTTGACCGGTTCCAAGATTTGCGCGAAAGCAGTCGTCCATCCCCAGGTTAGCAGAACGGTAAAAGCAGCGATTGCCTTCCCAATTCGAAGATTCGAGTGTTTCATAGCTCCACGAAGATACTACCTGCTGGGGCGCTTTCCACCGGCCCGGTGCCAACGACTGTTAGAGCTCAATCTCCTCCCCGAGGGCGAGGCCAAACGGGCGGCGGATGAGCCAACTTCCCGCGTAAACGAGCGGGGTGTCGACCAGCGCCACAAGCACCTTGAAGACGAAGCCGTTGAGCAACAGGCTGGTGAAGAGTGTCCATTCGATTTGCCCTAGGCTGCACATCAGGAACAGCACGGCAAACGTATCGACAAACTGCGAGGGAATGGTGCTGAGGTTGTTGCGGAGCCAGAGTTTCTTGCCGTTGGTCAATCGTTTCCAGAAGTGAAAAAGTCGCACGTCGAGAAATTGTGAAAGCAAATAGGCGGCCATGGAGGCGCTGACCGCGACGATGGTGGAACCGAAGACGTGGTCAAATTCGGCGTTGCTCACGGGCGACCAATCGGCTGCGGGCACGGACTGGCTGACCGTAACAATGACCAACGTGAAAGCGCTGGCAAACAATCCGGCAAGGACCACTTCGTTGGCGCGGCGCTTGCCAAAGCACTCCGAGATAAGGTCGGTGACCAAGAACGTAACGGGGTACGGGAGCAGGCCTACACTTTGTTCGACGGTCAATCCTTCGATGGGGCTCCAGTGAAAGAACTTTCGGAAGATTAAGTTGCACGCCACTAGGCTCGCGATGAAGAGTGCAGCGAGAATGAGGTAGATGCGCAAAGCGCGTTGCCGCAGGTCGGCGGAGTGCTCAGAGGTCATGCGGTTCAAGTTAACGATGTCCAATGCAATGCGTTGCCGTGGCGTTCAACCCGTGCCGTTGCGCACACGAAATGAGCTCCGGATTCAACCTGAGCCTCGGTCAGGTGCAGCAACTCGGGCACCGCGCGTGCGGCGATGCCGTGCTCGTGCGCCAATCGATGCAAGATTTCCACTCGCAGCGGTTCCGCACGCCAAGCCGACAGGTCCAGCTCGCCCTCTCCGTCGCTCACTTTCCAGCAGCGTGCAGTGGCAGCATCGCGTTCTGTCGTGAAGAAGGACCGCAGCGATTGAAACCGTTCCGCCCAATGTGCCACGTGGGCCGTTGTGCCGGGCCGAAGGGAGTCCAACAAAGGCAGCACCTCGTTCCGAATCCGGTTCCGGAGGTAATCCGGTTTGGCGTTGGAAGCGTCCTCGCGGTATGCCACGCTCCAAGCGCTACACACCTTGGCGAGCTCAGCTCGAGTCAATGTGAGGAACGGACGCAGTAGCCTGCGTTTCTCATCTACAGCGGGCATGGCGGCGAGAGCGAGCGGATCGGCGGATCGCATGAGGTGGAGCAGCACGGTTTCCGCTTGGTCGTCGCCGTGGTGTGCAGTGACGATGTATGCCGGGCGGCCTTGGCGGTCGCTGGCTTCGGCGCGCAACTGTTCGAAGTGGGTATAACGGATTTTCCGGGCTTCGGCTTGCACGCCGTGCCCGGTCGGATCCACTTGGGCGTTAAGCACGTGACAGGGGATGCCGCGTGCCGCACACCATTCTTCGACCAGCGCTTGGTCCGCATCGGAGGCGCCGCCGCGCAGGTGATAGTTCACATGTGCGACATGAAAGTTGATACCTGCGCGGTGGAGTGTTTCGGCCAAAACCATTGAGTCCAACCCGCCGCTGACACCGCCGATGAGTGTAGCATTGGCATCGATGCCCTGCCGCCCAAGCCACTGCCGCATATGCTGCACCAATCCTTCGCGGTTATTCGCCATCGGCCGTCAAAGTTTGCATCATCGCTTCTGCCTTTAGTAGGCATTCGGCGTATTCACTTACGGGATCGCTCAAGGAAGTGATGGCGCCGCCGACGTGCATGCTGATGCGCGGGGTGGCGGCGTTGTACAGCAGGCTGCGGATGACCACGTTGAGGTCAAAATCGCCGTTGGGCTGGAAAAAGCCGACGCTGCCCGAGTAGACGCCCCGGCGGCTGGCTTCGAGTTCGTCGATGATTCGCATGGCCCGCACCTTGGGGGCGCCGGTCATGGACCCCATGGGGAAGGTGGCCCGCAAGATGGATTCGGTAGTCACATCGCCCCGCAGCGTGCACTGCACGGTCGAAATCATTTGATGGACCGATTCAAAGCGGTGGATACCAAACAATTCGGGGACGTGTACCGTGCCGGGTTTGGCGATGCGGCTCAAGTCGTTGCGCACCAAGTCGCAGATCATGACGTTTTCCCCGCGTTCCTTGGGGTCGTTTTGCAATCGGTGGGCCAGCACGTCGTCTTCTTCCGGGGTGCTTCCGCGTCGAATGGTGCCTTTGATGGGGGAGGAAATCAACTGATCACCTCGGCGCTTCAAGAACAGCTCGGGAGAGCCGCAAATCACGTGGAATTCACCGGCTTTGACCAAGGCAGCGTAAGGTGGCTGGGTGAAGTGGTGCAAGCGAACGAATGCGTCCCAAGGGGATTCCAACTTCTCATCTGCACTCCACTCTTGGCAGAGGTTCATCTCGTAGATGTCACCGCGTTGGATGTGCTTTTTGACGCGGTGGGCCCGCTGTAAATATGTACTCTCATCCCATCGGGGTTTGAGCGGGATGCCCGGCCCGGGCGGAAGCGCCTCAGCAGTGGCATTACAAGCTGTTTGCACGAATTGTAGGGTGTCTGCTGCATCTGGTTCATTGAGACCGGAGGCGATTTCGCACCCCGTTTTGTCCCCACCCCAAGCGATGACCAGACGCGGCTCGACCCAGTGCAGGATTGGTAAACCGATGGCGTCGGGCCGCTGCGAATCGAGGCGTTCGATGCCGTTTTTCAGGTCATACCCTAACCAGCCGAATGCCCAAGTCCCGGCTCCTTCAGGATGCAAGAAAGCTTGGAGGGCGCTTAGGCTATTGGAATCGGTCCCGTCCCAGGTGAATGAGCGCCGCGCACCGATGGCGAGGTAGCAGGTGCCGCTCACGTGCGCATCGAAGTAGAGACTTGCATGCGTTTCCCGTTCGAAGATGGGCTTCAAATTCGGAAGGATACGCAGTGCAGGTGCTGCCATGGGGGATGCGGAAATTAGACGTGCAACGCGCGGTCACCGGTGGCCGCTAAGGCGGCTTCCTTGATGGCTTCAGTGAACGTCGGGTGGGCGTGAGACATGCGGCTGATGTCTTCGGCAGTGGCTCGGAATTCCATGGCCACAACTGCTTCGGCAATCATATCAGCAGCGCGGGGACCGCACATGTGGATGCCTAGGATTTCATCGGTTTCGGCATGCGCCAATACCTTGATCGAACCGTCGGTGTCCATGGAGGCACGTGCACGGCCGCTTGCCTTGAAGGGGAACGAACCGGATTTGTAAGGGACGCCGTCCGCTTTCAATTGCTCTTCGGTTTGTCCGACGCCGGCGACTTCCGGCCACGTATACACCACGTTGGGAATCAGGTTGTAATTGATGTGGGGATGCTGCCCGGCAATGACCTCGGCCGCGACCACGCCCTCCTCCTCAGCTTTGTGGGCGAGCATGGCGCCACGCACCACATCGCCGATGGCGTAAATGTGACCGACTACGGTTTGCATTTGATCGTTCACCGCGATGCGTCCGCGGTCATCGGTTCGTAGTCCGGCGGCTTCGAGGTTGAGGCCTTCGGTATAAGGCTTGCGCCCTACTGAAACTAGGCAGTAATCAGCTTTCCAGGTGACTTCTCTACCCTTCTTGTCATCGGCTTTGACCGTGACCTGTTTGGCAGTGGCCTTGACTTCCTTCACGCCGTTCTGCAGGTGGAACTTGACTCCCAGCTTTTTCATGCTGCGCATCAACTCCTTGCCCATCGCGCGGTCCATAGTCGGGATGATGGCATCTTGGTATTCGACCACGTGAACTTCGGTTCCGAGTCGTGCGTAGACGCTCCCCATCTCCAATCCGATAACGCCGCCGCCGATGACCACCATACTTTTGGGCAGGGATTCGAGGCTCAGGGCTTCGGTGGAGGTGATGATGCGTTTTTTATCAATATTGATGAACGGGAGGGACGAGGGCTTCGATCCGGTCGCGATGATGATGTACTTCCCTTTGATGCTGTGGGCCTTGCCTTTTGCCGGCTTGACTTGGATGGTGTGTGCATCTTTGAAGCTGCCCAATCCGTGGTGGACAGTGATGCCGTTCTTTTTCATCAAGAAATCGATGCCACCGACCGTTTGCTCGACCACCTCTCCTTTCCGTGCGATCATGCGCTTGAAATCTAATTTCAACCCTCCGGTTGAAATGCCGTGGGTCTCGAATTGATGTGCCGCTTGGTGGAAGTGCTCGGAGCTATCGAGCAATGCCTTGGATGGAATGCACCCCACATTCAAACAGGTGCCTCCGAGGGAATTGTACTTCTCGACCAACGCAGTCTTCTTTCCCAATTGCGCTGCGCGGATGGCTGCTACATAGCCTCCGGGGCCGCTGCCAATAACGATGACGTCATAAGATTCCATACCACAAAGGTAACGGTTGCTGGGCACGCGGGCACCTGAATTGACGAGGCTTTTATCCTTTACTTTGTAGGCTCGAAAACGCGGACGAATAACTGCTTGTGACCCACACGTTTTGAACCAACGCCCCAACCCCCATTCGGATGTGGAATAAAATCGCCGGAGTCTTGATCCGCCAGCGGTTTCTCTGGCTGCTCCTGTTAGGGATTGGCACCCTGTACATGGGGTCGTACATTCCCAATGTCCGGCTCCAGTATCAATTTGGGGGGTTGTTGCCCGCGACGGATTCTACCGCCGTTGCGTACGAGGAATTCAAATCGGTGTTTGGAACGGAGGGAAACGTCATGGTCATTGGAAGCGAATTGTCCCCGCTCCAGTCCGCCGAGGCCCTAGCGGCTTGGGATAGGTTGGCGCACTCGATTCGAACCATGGAGGTGGTGCGGGATACCACCGATGACGGCGTGGACAATCCGGTTCCGGTACCATTGATTGACAGTGTGTTTTGTATGACGGCGGCGTTTGATGTTGTTCGAGACACGGCCGATCGGCGGTTTTTGCTTCGGCCGCTGTTGCCCGATTCAATCTGGCATTCTGGGTTGACAGAAGAGGAATCTTCGGCGTTTTTTGAACGCCTGTTCGAACTGCCCTTCTACGAGGGATTGCTGTACAACGAGCGGCGCGATGCGACGTTGATGACGGTGTTCATGGACCCGGAATTGTTCGACTCAAAGTACCGCGGAACCTTGGTGGAGGACGTGACGGCCCTCACCGATGAGTGGAGTACTGCGCATGGGATTCCTTTGTATTTGAGTGGACTGCCTTTCATCCGGGTGGAAATGACTAACAAGGTGAAAGAGGAAATTGGGTATTTCATCGGCGCGGCATTCGCCGTGACAGCGCTCCTGCTTTTCTTGTTTTTCCGCAATCTCATTGTGATGGGGGTGAGCATCGTGGTGGTGGGCATCGGTGTGGTCTGGTCAATCGGAAGCTTGGTGTTGTTGGATTACGAGTTGAACCTCATGACCAGTTTGATTCCACCACTGATGATTGTGATCGGGGTGCCGAATTGTATTTACTTGGTCAACAAATACCACGCGGAGTACAAGCGGCATGGCATCAAGGCAATGGCCTTGCAGCGGATGATTGTCAAGGTGGGCAATGCCACATTGTTGACCAATTTTACCACGGCCCTCGGGTTTGCCACGTTCATTTTCACCCACAGCCAAATGCTGAAGCAATTCGGCGTTGTCACTGCCCTAAACATTCTCGGCATGTTCGTGATTTCCATCGTCGTCATACCAGCGTTGATGGCGGGGTTGCCGGCACCGAAGACTGAGCACACCCGGCACCTCGACCGGCGCTGGATGTTCATCGTCGTGAACAAGCTGGTGCACTTGGTGGAAGGCCACCGCATCAAAATCTACGTCGGTGCAGCCCTGGTTTTACTGTTCAGCTTCACGGGCATCGTGCAAATGCAAACCACTGGCAACATCGTGGACGACATCCCTGACCGAGACCGGGTGATTCAGGATTTGCAGTGGGTGGAAGCTCAATTTGGAGGATCCATGCCGTTCGAAATCATGGTGGACACGCGTCGCCCCGGGGGTGCCACCAACAACAACCTGCTGAAGCGTTTGGACCGCTTGCAAAACGTCTTGGAAGATTACTCCGAGTTCAGCCGCTCGGTGAGTGCGGTCGATGCGACGAAATTTGCATTCCAGGCATTCAAAAACGGCCACCCGAGAAACTACCGGCTCCCTCGGACTGGGATTGAAAAGACCCAATTTGGGCCTTGGCTTCGGGGGTCTGCAACCGCGGCTGAAGGTTCGGAAATGGCCGAAGGGGTGACCGGAAGCTTTTTTGATTCAACGCGGGCCGTGACGCGCGTGAGCGTGCAAATGGCCGATGTCGGCACCCTCGAAATGCGGGAATTGTTGAATGAAGTCCGCCCACGGGTCGACTCCATTTTCCCTCCCGAGAAGTATGGCCTTATCATGACGGGCACAAGCGTG
>CALGDB010000114.1 GCA_937884175.1 uncultured Flavobacteriales bacterium | reverse complement strand
GTGAGAAAACACTCAAGTGGTTCGGCATCATGCGCCCAACCGATTTGGATAACTTCTGATTTGACCCCGAATTCGCTATGAAGAATATGCAATATACCATCCTCGCATCCGCTGCACTGACAACGTGCTTGATGCTCACCACTTCGGTTTTTGGCGGAAATCCAGACCGTGCCGGTTCGGCAGGTGCTGGCCAGCTACTAATCAACCCGTGGGCACAGTCCAACGGCATGGCAGGGACCAACATGGCCATCACGGAAGGTCTCGAAGGAACCTTCCTTAATGCGGCCGGCCTCGCGTTCATCAACCAAAACGAACTCCGTTTTGCTAACACGCAGTACCTCTCAGGTTCGGGCATCTCGCTCAACGCCATTGGTTTCGCCACCACGGTTGGTGACGGGTCGGTCCTCGGTTTGAGCGTGATGACCATGGGATTTGGTGACATTCCAATCACCACCGAAAACCTGCCGGAAGGCGGAATCGGTACGTTCTCGCCATCGTTCTCGAATATCGGCGTCACGTATTCCAAGGCCTTCTCCAACTCGATTTACGGTGGCATCACTATGCGCATCGTGAGCGAGGCTATCTCCAACGTTCGAGCCTCCGGTGTCTGCTTCGATGCGGGCATTCGCTACGTTTCGGGCGATCGCCTCAACTTCGGTATCGCCTTGCGTAACGTCGGAGCTCCCATGCGCTTTGCAGGAGACGGCTTGACAGTCACCGCTACCCCACAGGGTTCGGCTACGTCGCTCACTATGTTGCAGCGCAGCGAGCGCTATGAATTACCTTCATTGGTGAACATCGGATTTGGATACGACGTCTATCAGTCGGAAATGATCAACACGACCCTCACCGGTCAGTTCATCTCGAACTCGTTCACCAAGGACCAATTCGGCGGCGGCCTCGAATTCTCGTACAACGACCGCTTCGCGCTGCGCGCTGGCTACCTTTGGGAGGAAGGCGTCAGCAGTGATGAGAGTTCCACAACTGCGTTCACCGGTCCTTCGGCCGGATTCTCCGTAAACTTGCCAGCATCCCAAGACGGGGCTATGATCGGCATTGACTACAGCTACCGAACAACGAATCCGTTCAACGGAAACCACAGCATCGGCATCGTTTTGTCACTGTGATTTGACATCCTTTCACGGTCAGGTGGCGGGCTCCCCGCACCCTCTTCGTCGAAAATTCGTATCTTTATCGAAGCATTGGAAGAGAAAGCCCGGTCATGGGGTTTTCTCTTTTTTGCCTCAACCCCCAATGGACATGGCAGACATCTCCTACTTTACGAAAGAAGGCTTGCAACGCCTCAAAGATGAAGTGCACCAGCTCGAAACAGTTGAGCGCCCGAAGATCTCCCAGCAGATTGCAGAAGCGCGCGATAAAGGTGATTTGAGTGAAAACGCGGAATACGACGCTGCGAAAGAGGCCCAAGGCCTGCTCGAAGCCAAGATTTCCAAGCTCAAGAACACTCTGGCCAACGCGCGCCTCGTCGACGATTCCAAAATCGACAACACCAAGGTGTACATCCTGTCGACGGTCAAAATCCGCAACACGAGAAACAACGCCGAAGTGACCTACACCCTTGTGGCTGAAAATGAAGCCAACCTCGCGGAGAAAAAGATTTCCATCGACTCTCCAATTGGCAAGGGCTTGCTCGGCAAAAGCGTAGGTGACATAGCGGAAGTTCAGGTGCCTGCGGGCATCATTCCGTTCGAGATCCTCGAAATCTCACGCGGCTGAGATGGCCTCCATCTTCAGCAAAATCGTCGCCGGGGACATCCCGTGCCACCGTATCGCGGAGAACGACGAGTTTCTCGCCTTCCTCGACATTCAGCCCCTCGCGGAGGGGCACACTCTTGTGATCCCCAAAAAGGAGGTCGACTACTTCTTTGACCTCGACGAAGGGCTATTGAGCGGCATCAACTTGTTTGCCCGGGAAGTGGCGAAGCAAATCGAGCGCGCCATTCCCTGCCATCGGGTCGGGGTGGCCGTGATCGGTTTAGAGGTGCCGCACGCACACGTGCACCTCATCCCGTTGCAGTCCGTGAGCGACATCAACTTTGAGCGGCCCAAGCTCGACGTGACACAAGAGCAGCTCACCGCCACCGCGGAGCGTATCCGAACGGCGTAATCTTAGCCTGCCTTACTCTACGTACCCGTCCAACACCGCCGTCCAGATGCTCAGAACGCCATCATCATTACGCGTCCAAATGGGCCGAACGATTCCACCGTACGCACTGATGTTGTTGTAATCCCCGAAGAAGCCCTTGGGGTTGGTGCGGAATTTCTCTTCGCTGACACGCAGGTTTTCCCAGGTGTCACCCCCATCGTAGGAGGAAGCCACATATACCTCCGTATCCCACGTGGAGCGCAGGTCGAGGTTCTGGTGCTTGGCAAATGACGCGCGGCGATCGTAGAAAACAATATGAACGTTGCCCGTCACGTCGTCGATATCCATCCACGGAAAGAACTGCTGCGCACCTGGCTGGTCGTCGTTGACGCGGACCGGCTCGGTCCAGTTGCGGCCTTGTTCGTCGCTGTACACAAGCCACACGTCATTATCATCCTCACCGTTGCGGTTGTCCGTCCAGCTCACGTAAACACGGCCGCTGTAAGGACCGTTGCTGCGGTCTACGCGCGTGACCGGCATGCCGTTGGCGCGTCCCACGCCGCGGATGTCTTGGTCCCAGCCCCCGGCAATGGTCGCGACGCGCAGGTCGCGCTTCAACCACGTAGTGCCGCCGTCCGTGCTCCGGTCCATCCAGATTGTATCGGCTTGTGCCCACGCCACGTACATAGTGCCGTCAGCGGCGATGTCGGGAACCGCGCCTTCGACCGTTTTGTCGCCGTCCCGGCAATCGCCAGCAATGGCATTGATGCGGACTGGATCGGACCATTTTTTGGCCTTACGATTGGAGGTGCTGCACAGGATGACGGTGCTGTCGGCTTCCGCTGGGCTGCCATATAGGTCAAATTGCGTCCAGCAGGTCAGCAAGGTGGAGCCGTCGGTACTCACTGCTGCCCATTCCTTGTCTTGGTCTTTGCTGCCGTTCAGGCCCATTCCCGCGCCCTTGTTCCAGCGTTTACCCGCTTTTTTGGAGCGCTGGATGACAATGCGGTCGAGCAACGCTTCCGAGCTCCAGGCTTGGCCATCGGGATTGGACAAATGGAGGTAGTAAAAATCTTTTTTGGGTGAAGCGACAATGCACGGATCGCCATACACCCCGTACTTGGAAGTCAACGTCTCCGTCTTCCACGTCCATCCGCCGTCCTTCGAAACGTGTACACGGTCCAAGATAGAACCGGCCACCATGTGACGGGGGTTGGCCGGACTCACCGCAATCGACGGCTCGCAGGGCTGGTAGCTGTATCCGTATCCGTCAAAAATTAGCACGTTTTCAGGGGCGCGCTGGGCTTGAACCAACGAGCAGATGCACGCCGCCACAATGGCCAAAACATGAGAACGCTTCATTCCGAGGCCTCTCCGCCGTTCAATTTAGCTTGTATATCGTCGTAAGCCGCTTGCAGCGACTCCAACTCGGCGAGCAACGCTGCTTGAATTTCGCGAATTTCCTCATCGCTCATGCCTTCCAAACTGAGTTCGTTGCCGTGGTCGTGCGCATGGTCATGGCCGTGGTCACGCGCGTCGTCGTGATCGTGGTCGTGATCGTGGTCGTGATCGTGGTCGTGATCGCACGTATCGCCCGGGATGCCCACTACGGTCGACTCCCAATCGTGAAAGCGAACGTCCAACTCACCCAATTGACTTTCGAGTCGAGCAAGCTGAATGGACAACGTGGAATCACCGGCGCTCATGCTTGCCTCAATTTCTTCTTCAATGCGCACCAATGAAGCCTGCACGGCCTCGTGCAAATCCTCGGAAATGCGGATCAATTGATCGTGCAATTTGCGCGCCTCCTTCAGGCTTTCACTTTCCGCGGGTTCGCCGCATCCAACGGCCACGCAGCACAGCGCAATGGCCATTCCAACAAATCGGTTCATGGGGTTCAGGTTTTCGTGTTTTCAGTTTCCGCTGCCGGCGGTACGGGATCATAGGCCGGTTCGCTCCACGGGTGGCACCTGCCAATGCGGCGAATGGCCATCCAGGCTCCGCGCCACGGGCCGTGTACTTCAATGCTTTCCTTGGCGTAAGCCGAACACGTCGGCTGGAATCGACAATTGGATCCGAGCAACGGACTCAGCGCGAATTGATAGACGCGGACTAAGAACAGCATCATGGAACGAACCATGATGGAAATTTACGACATGCACGGACGCCTTCACGGCGGCCTCTGCCAAATTTCAAAATGGCAAGCGCTCCATCGCCATCAGGAACGCCACCGTTCCCGTCACAGCGCAAACAAATACCTGCTGTTCGCGCACCGTCACTCCAGCCGCACGCGCTAAGGAGGCTAGTGCCAAGCACACCACAAGTATCAGTAATTGGCCCACTTCGACCCCTAAGTTGAAGCGCAGCAAGGGCATGACGATGCTTTCGCCTCCTTCGCGCATCATCCGGAAAAAGGAGCTGAAGCCGAGTCCATGAATGAGCCCGAACCCCACGGTGGCGAGGTAGGTCAATTTGTTACCCCGCTGGCCTTTGGATCCGGCTCCACGACGCAGGTTCCATAGGGCCGTGGCCGTAATGGTCACAGGGATGAGGAATTCAATCCACGCCCCATCTACTTGCACCCAGCCCGTGCCGGCAAGGAGCAGCGTGATGCTATGACCGAGGGTAAAAGCGGTCGCTAGCAGCACGACGCGCCAAGCATCCGCCAAACTCGCCCACGCCACCAGGGCCAACAGGTACAGCATGTGGTCGTATCCATTGAGGTCGGTAATGTGCTCCACCCCCATGTAGATTTCATTCATGGTGCAGTGCGGGTGTATTCGACAATTTCAAAGGCATGCTCATTGCGCTCGTCGACTTCAAACCGACCGTGCGAAACACGGTCCCACCCCGCAGCAACAGCGCTCAAATCAAAAAAGGTGTCCCCCTCTGGAGCTGCATCCACGTGGGTCAACAGCGCGCGGCCAACGTCGTCACGTTCAAGTGCCTGGCGGTAAATCTCACCGCCGCCAATGATAAACGCCTCCTCTGCACCCGCCACCGCCGCCGCATCCAATGCCTCCTGGAGCGAGTGCACTACCTGCGCACCTGGTGCCGCATACTCCGTGTTGCGCGTCACCACGATATTCGTCCGGTGGGGAAGCGGTCGGAACTTCTCCGGGATGGATTCATAATTCTTACGGCCGGTAATAACGGCTTGCCCCCGGGTCGTTTCGGAGAAGAACTTCATGTCATCGCGAAGGCGCCAAACGAGGTCGTTGTTCCGTCCGATGACGCCGTTGCTGGCCACGGCAACAATGATGGAAATCCGCATGGTCTGGGCTTAGACAGAAACCGCCGCTTTGATGTGCGGATGCGGATTGTAGTTCAACAACTTGAAATCGCTGTAGGTGAAGGCAAACAGGTCCTTGACGTCTGGATTCATCCACATCTGAGGCAGTGGTCGCGGGTCGCGGGTCAACTGTTCGCGGGCCTGTTCTACGTGGTTGGTGTACAGGTGGACGTCGCCAAACGTGTGCACAAACTCGCCCGGTTCCAAGTTGCACACTTGCGCCATCATCATGGTAAGTAATGCGTAAGAGGCGATGTTGAACGGCACACCCAAAAACGTATCCGCTGACCGTTGGTAGAGCTGGCAGTTCAGGCGGCCGTTGTCCACATGAAACTGGAACAAGCAGTGACACGGTGGCAACGCCATCTCATCGATAAAGCTCGGATTCCACGCCGAAATGACGTGGCGTCGGGAATACGGGCTGGTCTTGATTTGCTCCACCAACTTGGTAATCTGGTCGGTGTGGGTGCCGTCGGGGTTGGGCCAACTGCGCCACTGGTAGCCGTAGACTGGACCAAGGTCACCGTTCTCGTCGGCCCACTCGTCCCAGATCCGCACCCCAAACGAAGACCCGACCATCTCATCAATAGGTATGGCCGTTGCATTCACCGAATTCAATAACGGCAACGGCTTTGTATTGGGCGAAGGCGCAGTAGGTGGAAGCTGGTACATTACTCCG
>CALGDB010000113.1 GCA_937884175.1 uncultured Flavobacteriales bacterium | reverse complement strand
TCCAGCGCCAATCCTGAAGGGCACCCGTCGATGACGCCGCCAATGGCGCGGCCATGGGATTCGCCAAACGTGGTCAGCCGAAACAAGGTGCCAAAAGAGTTGCCCGCCATGATTCAAATTTACGGAACCCGAGCGGGGATTGCTACCTTGCGGCCATGCGAATGCTCTGGAAGAACATCAAAGGGTTAGTGGGCGCATACGATGCACCGCCCCCGTATTTGAAAGGCGGAGAGATGCGCTCATTGCCGGTGCTCGAGCATGCGTGGTTGGCCATTGAAGACGGAGTTATTGTGGACTTCGGGACCATGGACACGTTTCAAGGTATTGCGGATTGGAGCGGATTGGAGGTGATGGATTGTGAAGGCAAATACGCACTGCCTGCATGGTGTGACAGCCACACCCACCTTGTGTTTGCGGCCAGCCGTTCCAATGAATTCTTGAGCCGCCTTGAAGGCAAAAGCTACCAAGAAATTGCCGCAGAAGGCGGCGGAATTCTGAATTCGGCCCGTGCGCTGCAGGCGATGTCCGAAGCCGACTTGCTCGCCGATGCCCGCAACCGATTGCAGCAAGCGATAAGAACCGGCACGGGGTCCATCGAAATCAAAAGTGGATACGGACTGACAGCTGAAGCGGAATTGAAAATGTTACGGGTAATCCGCGCCCTGAAAGAAGAATTCACCATTCCGATTAAGGCGACATTTTTAGCATGCCATGCGGTGCCTGAAGGCGAGTGGACTGCGGCAACTTGGACCGCGCACATAATCGATCAAGCGCTGCCGGTAGTGGCCAACGAAGGGCTGGCCGACTACGTGGATGCGTTTTGCGAAAAAGGGTACTTCGGATTGGAGGAAACCCAGTCGTTGTTGGATGCGGCTTCGTCACACGGAATTCTATCTAAAGTACATGTAAATCAATTTAATGTATTTGGTGGAGTAAAGCTTTGCGTCAACTCAAATGCCGTATCGGTCGACCACCTAGAGGAGTTGAGTTCGGAGGATATCGAAACGCTGAAGTACGCAGCGGATTCTAGCAACCCCACCTTCGCAACTGCGCTTCCAGGGTGCTCGTATTTCTTGGGCATGCCTTACACCCCGGTGCATGACTTGATGAAGGCGGACGTGCCAGTAGCGCTCGCCACGGATTTCAATCCGGGTTCTGCGCCCTCGAGCAACATGAACCGGGTCGTCCAGTTGGCCATTTTGAAAATGAAAATGCATCCGCTCGAGGCCATTGCTGCCGCAACCATCAACGGAGCTGCTGCCATGGAATGCTCGGAGCGGGCAGGGGTCATCGCCCGGGGCCGAGCGGCGAACGTCCTCTTGACCCGTCCACTTAACGGCCTGGAGGACCTTGCTTATGACTTCGGTGAAGAACCGGTGGAAAAGGTGTTCATTGATGGCATCGCCCAGTGAGTTGAAACCGTCCTCGTCCGTGTATTTTCGGCAGGTAATATGCTCAGAAGATGCAACGATTAGTCGAATGTGTGCCCAACATTTCCGAAGGGCGCAATCCCGCCGTGATTGAAGCGGTATCCCGTGTTGTAGAATCCGTTGAAGGAGTCCGTGTGTTGGACGTCGACCCCGGCAAATCCACCAATCGAACCGTCATCACGTTCGTGGGGCCGCCTGAAGTCATCGGTGAGGCCGCGTTTCGGTTGATCCAAAAGGCCGCCGAACTCATCGACATGACCAAGCACCGCGGCGAGCACCCGCGCATGGGCGCGACGGATGTGTGTCCATTCGTTCCTGTAAGCGGCGTGACGATGGAGGAATGTGCGGCTATTGCCCATGCATTGGGCGAGCGGGTGGGAAGCGAGCTTGGCATTCCCGGCTATTTCTACGAATCCGCTGCCAAGACCGCCGAGCGTAAAAACCTCGCACACTGCCGCACAGGGCAATATGAGGGCCTAGCCAAATTGGAAACGGAGGAGGGAGCACCTGATTTTGGACCGGCGGCGTGGAATGAACAGACACAAAAGAGTGGCGCCACCGCCATCGGGGCGCGTGATTTTTTGATTGCCTACAACATCAACTTGAATACGACGAGTCCC
>CALGDB010000112.1 GCA_937884175.1 uncultured Flavobacteriales bacterium | reverse complement strand
CAACGCCGGCAAGCAGACCATCACCGCGCTGCCGGGTGCGGTCTATTTCGACAGCGCGACCTCCTTTGCGATGATCCGCGGCCAGCACGTCCAGCTCACGGTGCTCGGCGCCATGGAGGTGGCCCAAAACGGGGACATCGCCAACTGGAAGATCCCGGGCAAAATGGTCAAGGGCATGGGCGGTGCGATGGACCTCGTAGCCAGCGCCAAGAACATCATCGTGGCGATGATGCACACGAACCGCGCGGGGCAGTCGAAGTTATTGAAAGCGTGTTCCCTGCCTTTGACAGGCGTTGGATGTGTCAAACGGGTGGTCACCAATCTCGCGGTGCTCGACATCCGAGAAGGTGCTTTCCACCTCGTCGAGCGCGCACCTGGGGTGACGGTCGATGAAATCATCACCGCGACTGCCGGCACCTTGGTCGTACCGGACCATGTACCCGAAATGCAAATCACCTGAGGGCGGCGACCCCTTTATCAAGGCGCGCCAACGTTTCTGCTTTCCCGAGGAAGGCGGCAAAATCGAATATCGAAGGGCCGCCTCCAGTGCCAGTTAACACCAACCGGAACGGCAACAGCACGGCGCCGAAACCGAGTTCCCGTGCCTCCAAAAATGCCTTGAATTCACGTTCCACCGTGACCGAATCGAAGGCTGCGATTCCGCGGAGCACTTCGGCGAGGTCGTTCAGGTAACCGGCCGTTTCGGGCTTCCACTTTTTGCGGACCAGTTTGTCATCGTAAGCCTCCGGCGCGTCGAAGAGGTAACCGGTCGCCGGGATTTCGTGTAGGAACTGCACGCGCTCGAGGAACATGTCCAGCACCGCTTGGCACTGTTCGTCGGACCAGCCGTCCATTTTTCCTTCGGCAGTTGCTTTGAGTGTGTCGATCCAGCGGCTGGTGTCGCCTTGGCGCAGGTACTGTTCGTTGAACCAAAGCGTTTTGTCAGGGTTGAAACGGGCACCGGCTTTGACCACACGCTGTAAGTCAAACGCCTCGATCGCCTCCTCCAGGGTGTACAGTTCTTTATCATCCCCGCTGCTCCAGCCCAACAGCAAGAGCATGTTGAGGAAGGCTTCAGGCAAGTAACCCTGCTCGCGGTAGCCAATGGAAGTGTTGCCCGTGGCCAGGTCACTCCATTCCAATGGGAAAATAGGGAAGCCCCCTTTGTCGCCGTCGCGCTTGCTCAGCTTTCCGTTTCCAGTGGGTTTGAGGATGAGCGGCAGGTGCGCGAATTTGGGCGTGTCCCAGCCAAACGCCTCGTAGAGCAGGACGTGCAACGGCGCACTGGGCAGCCATTCTTCGCCGCGGATGACGTGACTGATGCGCATGTGGTAGTCGTCGACGACGTTGGCAAGGTGGTAGGTCGGTAGGCCGTCGGCTTTCATGAGGACCTTGTCGTCGAGTACGTGGGTAGAAATGCGGATTTCGCCCCGGATCTCGTCCTCCACCAACACATCGCGGGCGGCGTCGGGCATCTTGAAACGTACCGTGTAGGGGTAGCCATCGGCTTCGAGTTGCGCCACTTCGTCTTGAGCCAAGGAGAGCGAGTTGCGCATGCCCATGCGTGTGGTGGCGTCGTATTGCCACACTTCTCCTTTCGCTTCAGCTTCCAAGCGTTTGGCGACCATGTCATCCGCTGCATCGAAGGCCTTGTATGCGGCACCGCTTTCGAGCAAGCGTTGAACTTCTTCTTGATAGAGGGTGCTCCGCTCAGACTGTTTGTAGGGCCCGAACTCGCCGCCGGCTTTGACCCCTTCGTCCGGGGCAATGCCGCACCAATCAAGTGCTTCACGAATGTAGTCTTCGGCTCCTTCGACAAGACGCGTTTGGTCGGTGTCCTCGATGCGGAGGATGAAGGTGCCGCCGTACTTTTTGACAAAGAGGTAATTGTACAAGGCCGTGCGCACCCCGCCCATATGCAACGGGCCAGTGGGGCTTGGGGCAAATCGTACGCGAATGGATGAGCTCATAGCTATGGTCTTCTAGACGGTGCGCAAAGATAGGGTCGAATTCGGCGGGGGTACATGCACGAAGCCGGCTCGGTCAGAACTGAATCAAGCTTTTGCTGATACGGATGTAGCAGGAGTGTTGCCGGCAGAATTTCTAACGAAATGAATGTATTGAGAAACAAGGTCCAATTGATTTGACGTATCGGGAAAGATCCCGGATTGATGAGCTCCGATTAAGGCAAGGTGAAATGTGCTTTCCCGGCAGTGACCAACGAATCATTCCGCAATGGTGAAGGTGAACGTGTGGAGCGCACACAATGCCACGACGTGGTCATGTGGGGCGCGTTGGCGGGAATCGCAGGTCAATCATTGAAAAAAGGCACTGACGCTACCATCGAAGGTCGGTTGGCGCACCGAACGTACGAGGATTCGGAAGGGCATACGGGTTATGTGACTGAGGTTGTAGCGGGTGAAATGCTGATGCTCGACCGCAAACCGGATTCGGAAGGCAGCTGATCGATTGGGGGGGCGATTCGAGGGTTTCGTCCCCCATTTCTTCCACTGAATCCCGGTGTTCTGCAGTTCTGTCACTTGACGTTGGCGGCCGGTCGGGGAGGCGCTATCTTTACGACTCCAGTCCAATAACACATGAGCAACACCGGAATACTCAAATCTTCGCTGGCTAAGAAGT